>LVWS01000008.1 GCA_002083365.1 Nitrospira sp. SG-bin1
TTCGTGTAAACATGAATTAATCAGACGTTCCTTAGATATCGCGCGGCAGGGAGCATCAGATAACCGACCAGCGCGGATCCTACGATATCCATGGCGAGGAGAGTTCGATACGGCACGTTCCTGGCCGGGAACATCCACTCCAGCGCCGTCATCCCCACCACTCTCGCCGTGAATAGCAGCGGAATGAATAGATCATGCGCCAGCACGAATTCACGAAATTCTTTGCTCAACAGCCACTCAATCCAATCCATCGGATCATTGCCCAGGAGAAAGTTCCCGAGACTCTACCAGGCAGGTGGAACCCTGTCTCCCCCGCTTTCGATGGAGCCTACACAATCCGCCATCAAGCAGGACAGTTAGGTTCCCACGCTTGTACAGGTGCGGGGGCCTCCATTGCAATGAGCAGGGTATGTCCTTTTCGCGGGGCCTTGCTCCTACCCCCCTTCACGGACGGATAACTCCGCTTGGTTAGAGGGGAATCGCTAGCGGGGAGGAGTACGCTCAATGGTAGCTTTCTGAATCCGAAGGGAACTTCCCCTGTTCGACTTCCTCTTTGTAACGACTCAGGGCTTGGAGGGTGTCGGCTTTGAGGTGTGCGTAGGTCTTCACGAATTTCGGGATGAACGCATCAAAGAGTCCAAGGAGATCATAAAGTACAAGCACTTGACCATCGCAATGAGGACCCGCTCCAATCCCAATGGTGGAAATAGAAAGTGTCTGTGTGATCTTTCTGGCCAAATCAGCGGGTATCGCTTCCAACACAAGAGCAAAAGCTCCGGCGGCTTCGATAGCCTTTGCATCTTGAAGCAGCTTGGCGGCTTGATCGTCGGCCTTGCCCTGAACCCTGTATCCGCCCAACGCATAGACCGATTGCGGTGTCATACCGAGGTGACCCATGACGGGAATTCCCACGCTAGTCATGGCTTTGATGCGATCTGCCATCACGCCGCCGCCTTCCAGCTTCACGGCTGCGGCACCTGCTTGCATCAACCGGCCCGCATTACGCAAGGCCTCCTCCGTGCTCGCCTGATAGGACAGGAACGGCATATCTGCAATGACCAGTGCTCGCTGCACCACGCCGGCGACCAGCTTGGTGTGATACAACATGTCGTCCATCGTCACCGTCAGCGTATTGGGTTTTCCCTGGACGACCATCCCAAGCGAATCCCCAACCAGTATGATCCGAATCCCGGCTTGCTCGACAATACGTGCGAACAGCGCGTCATAGGCCGTCACGACGGCGAGTTTCTTCCTCTCTCGTTTGGACTGCTGAAAATCGAGAATCGTCATCAGTCCAATTCCGCCTTGGTGATGATCTCGGTCAACCGATGCGTGGCTTTGATGGCCATGATATGCACGCCGTCGCAGTGCGGCCGAACCGCCCGGATCGTCCGGATGGCGATGTCGACTCCGACGTCTTCGGCCTTCTCGCCGGCCGCCTTGAGCTCGTCGATCATGTCTTTCGGTACCGACATGCCGGGGATGTTGGCGTTCATGAATTCCGCCATCTTCGCATTGCGCAGCAACAGGATACCCGCCAAGACCTTCACGTTGAACGGCCGCGCCTGTTTCATGAAACCGGCGAAGACATCGGGATCATAAACCGCCTGAGTCTGAAAGAATTGGGCCCCGGCTTTCACTTTTACTTCGAACTTCGCCAGCACCGGCCCGACCAGGTCGGCCTCCGGTGTGACGGCCGCACCGATCGTGAACGCCGTGGGACCGTCCAGTTTGTTGCCCGCCATGTCTTTGCCGTTATTCAACCCCTGCACGAGCTGCATCACCTGGACGGAATCGAGGTCGTAAACCGGTTTGGCATCCTTATGGTCGCCGACCGTCGGGTAATCGCCGGTAAGGCACAAGATATTCCGAATCCCCAGCATATGCGCGCCCATCAGGTCGGACTGCATGGCGATCCGATTGCGATCACGACAGGTCAACTGCATGACGGGATCGTGCCCCAATTCATAGAGCAGACGACAGACCGGAAGGGAACCGGCACGGACCACCGCGGCCGTATTGTCGGTCACATTCACGCCATGGACACGTCCGACAAGCTGCTTGGCATTCTCGAGAACGGACGAGATGTTCGTCCCTTTGGGAGGGTTGTACTCGACCGTGACTGCAAACGTCCCTCGGTTGAGAACATCGATGAGGCGCTGAGGCTCTCGACTCATGGAGGTTTCCTTATCGCACTCCCGCCGTCCGCTTGGCGGACTCCACGGTATTTTCCAGCAGCATCGCGATAGTCATCGGACCGACCCCGCCGGGGACAGGACTGATCCAACCGGCCTTTTGGCTGACCGAGTCAAAATCGACATCGCCGCACAGCTTGCCTTCAGGAGTCTTGTTGGTCCCCACATCAATGACCACCGCCCCTTCGCGCACCATGTCCGCCGTCACGAACTTCGCCTTTCCGATCGCCACGAGCAGGAGTTCCGCCTCCCGGCACACTGCGGGCAGATCTCTGGTCTTGGAATGGCAGATCGTGACCGTCGCGTTGCGCTGAAGAAGCATGAGCGCCAATGGTTTTCCGACGATATTGCTCCGTCCCAGTACCACCGCCCGTTTGCCTTCAATGGTCACGCCGGCGGATTCAATCATCTTAATGACGCCCTTAGGGGTACAGGCTTCGAATACGGGATGACCTTCCACCAGACGGCCGAAATTGTAGGGATGAAATCCGTCCGCGTCTTTGAGCGGTGAAACAGCTTCCAAAATGACCTTGCTGTCGATGTGTTTCGGCAGCGGAAGCTGAACCAGAATGCCATGGATTTTGGGGTCGGCATTCTTTTTATCAATCAACGCCAATAACTCGGCCTGTGTGGTGCCCGCCGAAAGTTTGTGGTCGTCGACATAGATCCCTGCCAGTTCGCAGGCCTTTTGCTTGTTTCGTACGTAGACATGCGACGCGGGATCGTCACCCACTAAAATGGTCGCCAGACCGGGTTGAATCGATTTCTTCGCGAAGAGGTCCGCTGATTCCTTTGCCAATCGGTCACGAACTTGTTGCGCAAGCGCTTTTCCGTCAATGAGTTGTGCGGCCACGATCTCCCTCCCCTCAACGACCAGTAAAATTGTCGCAACTTAGCAGGGGAATTTTAGGTAAGTCAACGCTCCTGGAACTTTAGAGATCATATTCGAATGGCGAGGAACGAATTGCACCACGTCATGCGTTTACTTCTTGTCCATCCTTTCTTGACAGCTTCTTCACCCCTTGGATACGATGCCCACTCACCTCAAATTAGGTACTCACCCTTGTTCTTGAATGTTTATTGCGGATTATCGTTGCTCGTGGTGCTCGTGTTCGGGTCAACCGCGCCGTCCAACGCTGCACAAATCACCGGTTTGGAATCACCGAACAGCTTCGTCGGCGACTCCTCCGGAAAAGAATATTTCATCTCCAACATCAACGGCGAACCGGACGCGAGGGACAACAACGGCTTCATCACGAAGTTGAATGCCGAAGGAAAGGTCACCGCCCTCAAGTTCATCCAAGGTGGCGTAGCGGACGTGTTGCTGCATGCCCCGAAAGGGATGGCATTGATGGGGCCTATTCTTTACATCGCCGATCTCGATCAATTGAAAGGCTTCGACAAGACGACCGGCAAACTCATCGCCGCTGTCTCGTTCCCCATATCATCCAATACACCAGTGTCACTGACCGACGTCGCAGCCTCGCCAAGCGGCATCTTGTACGTTTCCGACCAGGCGGCAAACTCAATTTACCGGATCGATCCGTCGGCCAATCATCGAGTCGACCTGTTGATCCACGATGAACGGCTCGCAGGACCATCCGGAATCGCGGTTCATCCCAGAACGAATCACGTCATCATCGTGAGCTGGCAGAAAGGAAAGATTCTGGAAATAACTCCCGGCGGTCAACTCACCGAGCTGGAATCGAACGGGTTTTTTACCGGTCGCTTCCAAAATCTGAGCGGAGTGGATTTTGATCAATGGGGCAATATGTATGTATCGGACCTCACCAAGGGCAAGATTTGGCGCATGACGCGGGATCATCGATTCCAAGTCATCGCCGAGTATCTCCCCGCTCCGGCTGATATCGGCATCGACCGTGTGAACAACCTGATTTTGGTACCCTACCACTATGATCATGCCGCGGAAATGAATGGGCTTGAGACCCCTTCCACCGGCAAGCCGAAGAGCGAGAAACGAACTTTGGCCGACTACGGATTCATTCCCCCGCCCCCCAAGTCTGAGCCGGAGGGCACCAAGAAGTGAGCGCGTGCTCTTATTGTCACCATCGAAAGGGCAAACGCCCGTGCCCTGCGCTCGAAGGATCGATCTGCAGCTCCTGCTGTGGAGAACATCGCATGACCAGGATTTCCTGCCCCAGCGATTGTATCTATCTCGATACGGGTAGTGATTACCAACAGAAACGGCTCAGTGAGCAGTTCATGCCTGTTCGACGAGACTTCTATCGGGCATTAGATGAATCGGGAGGACAGAAAGCGGTCGCGTTGTTCAACCTGATCGAAGTCGTCACCTTCAGCTATTTTGATGGACGCCGAGACGGACAGGACGCCGAGGTGATCGCGGCCCTCCAGGCCCTTCGTCGCACGCTCAGTCCCCTGCATGTTCCCGCAGCTCCCATGCCGGTGTTCGCCGAGCACCTCAGGAAGGAGTATGAAACCTTCAAGAAACAGAACCCGGAGCAGATCGCAGATTCATCGGAGGCGCCGGCAATCCTGGATCGGATCGACCGGTTCGTGTCCACTTTTTCGGGGAAGGACTTTCAGTCCAGCCGGTTTCTCGGGGGCCTGATCGGGTATGTAAAAACGCACCATCCTGAGATTGCGGCACATCTCAAGAAGAGTCATGAACCGGGACACATTGTTCTACCAGGGCAACCCCTCATGCCGCCGCCGGCATCCGAGCAGCATGTCCATGGTCCAGGCTGCGAGCACCATCACCATTAGCATTGTTGGAAACGGCCCGCGTTTCAAAGAGCTCTGGTCAACAACTGACCGGACATTTCGAGGATGTCCACCTACTCCACAATCGTGACCGTCATCTCCACACGCTCTTTAGGATTATCCCGTTCATCGCGCGGCAGGTTGACGATCTTGTCGGCGACGCCGATTCCCTTCGTGACTTCTCCGAAGACCGAATATTTGTGATCCAAGAATCGCGAGTCCTCGACGACGATGAAGAACTGAGAGCCGGCTGAATCCGGGTCGGCTGCTCTCGCCATGGAGACAATCCCGCGTTTGTGCGGAGTATCACTGAACTCCGCCTTGACGGTATGCCCTGGCCCGCCTTGGCCATAGATATCTTTCTTGAGCGTGTCCTTCGTATTGGGGTCTCCCCCTTGAATCATGAAACCGGGAATGACACGGTGAAAAATCGTCCCATTGTAAAATCCAGACTTTGCTAGTTTGATGAAATTTTCAACATGTTTCGGCGCGACATCCGGATAGAATTTGATTTCGATATCGCCGAATTTCGTTTTGATGACCGCTCGCGGCCCTTTTGGTGTGTCGTTCTTTGCACTCGGCGCCTTTTCAGCCGCTGCCACCGACTCCATTCCGGCAGTCGACACAACCATCACAGCCACCATCCCCATAAGCAAACGCCATCCGGCTTGCTTGAGCATCACCGACCTCCTCTATCGTTTCAAGACAACTGTCCATTCATCTTAGCACGGACTCGACTCATTGCTCAGCCTGCTCCAGCGCTTGTTGCGCCGCCTCCTGTTCGGCTTCCTTTTTGCTACGTCCTCGGCCAATCCCCATCACTCGGTCATTCACCCGAACTTCCACTTCAAAGAACTTTTGATGATCGGGGCCAGTTTCCCGCACAATCACATACCGAGGCAACAGTTCATACCGTTTTTGACACCATTCTTGGAAGCACGTTTTGTAATCGTCTCCCCCGGGTCTTTGGTGAGAGTCGTCGATGTGCCGCAGTTCATCGGCCAACGCCGCAATCGTGAAGGTGCGGCTCGCCTCCAAACCTCCGTCAAGATAAATGGCCGCAATGATGGCTTCCAAGGTATCCGCGAGCAGCGAGGCTTTATCCCGACCATTCGAGAGATCTTCGCCTCGACCAAGTTTCAGTCTGTCGCCGAGATCCAAGCGCCTGGCGGCATTCGCCAAGGGCGTTTCGCTCACGAGCTTGGCCTTGAGTTTTGAGAGCGCCCCTTCGCTCAACTCCGGATATCGCCTCGCAAGATGATCGCTCATAATGAGCGACAACACGGCATCCCCCAAAAATTCTAGCCGCTCATTATGTCTTCGACCGGAGTCCCGGCGTTCATTCACATATGATTTGTGTGTCAACGCCTCGGCCAAAAGGCGAGGGTTCGAAAATCGATAATTCGCTATAGAAAAAGAATCGGCGGGAGAAGAGTCGGCTGAAGAAGCCGTCGTCATCGTGACACGCGTATTATGCGTCCAGTTTCTTGAAGATCAAACAGGCGTTCACTCCACCGAATCCAAAGGAGTTCGACAACGCCGTTGTAATGGCGGCGGGCCGGGCCCGATGGGGAACATAGTCCAGATCACAAGTCGAATCCGGATGATCCAGATTGATCGTGGGAGGGAGCATACCGTGAAACAGTGCCAGAAGACTGAAGACGGCTTCGATCCCACCTGCGGCGCCGAGAAGATGCCCCGTCATGGATTTCGTTGAGCTGACGGGAATTCGATACGCCTGTTCTCCGAACACCTGTTTGATTGCTCGAGTCTCAATGGCATCGGCCATGGTCGACGTCCCGTGCGCATTGATATACCCGATCTGATCTCGGGTGATTCCCGCATCGTTCAGGGCGAGTTCCATGCAACGGACGGCTCCCTCCCCCTCTTCCGGCGGCGCCGTGATGTGGTATGCATCGCTGTTCATCCCATACCCGATGATTTCGCCGTACATTCTGGCGCCTCGCCGACGGGCATGTTCCAGTTCTTCAATCACGACGACCCCCGCGCCTTCACCCAGCACAAATCCGTTTCGGTCCTTGTCGAACGGACGGCTCGCCTTCGTCGGTTCGTCGTTTCGGAACGATAACGCTTTGGCCGCCGCGAATCCCGCCACGCCCAACGGCGTGATCGCCGCTTCAGCACCACCAGCCACCATCACATCGGCATCGCCTCGCTGAATCAGACGATAGGCATCTCCAATGCAGTGATTGCCCGTGGCGCAAGCCGTCACCGCACACGAATTGGGCCCCTTGGCTCCGATGCGAATCGCCACTTGCCCGGATGCCAAATTGATGATGGTCATGGGAATGAAAAACGGTGAGACTCGGCCGGGCCCCTTGCCTTTGAGCACATCATGGTAGTGTTCGATCGAGCCGAGTCCGCCGATCCCCGAACCGATGTACACGCCGACCTTCGTCGCTTCCTCCGGCATCACTTTCAATCCTGCGTCATCCACCGCCAAGAGGGCGGCGCCCACAGCGTAGTGGATGAACGTGTCCATCTTCTTGATCTCTTTTTTTTCGATGAACTGGGCGGGATCGAAATCCTTCACCTCGCCCGCGATTTGAGCATCATACCCCGTGGGGTCGAATCGCGTGATCCGGCCGATCCCGGATTCACCGGCGCAGATCGCTTTCCAGGTTTTCTCCACACCAGTCCCGAGCGGAGTCACGAGCCCAAGACCGGTGACCACAACACGCCGTGTTGTTTGATCGGAAATTCCTGACGGCATGCTTAGGATTTTTCCTTGATGTAGTCCAATGCCTTCCCGACGGTCAGAATCTTCTCCGCATCCTCATCGGGGATTTCGATCGAAAATTCTTCCTCCAGCGCCATGACCAGCTCGACGGTATCGAGCGAATCAGCCCCAAGGTCTTCAACGAAGGAGGCCTCCGGCGTCACCTCATCTTCTTCCACACCGAGCTGCTCAGCAATAATCTTCTTCACTCGTTCTTCAACAGTTGCCATCGCTATGACTACCTCCTTCCCCGGTATGACTCCCGCTGCACCGCCGCATGGGGATCTGTGACGGCCGTACAACCAAACCACTCGACGAACTTATACCATCAACATCCCGCCGTTCACGTGTAAGACATGGCCGGTGATGTAGGCCGCTTCCTCTGACACCAAAAACCGCACGGCCGCCGCAATATCCGCCGGCGTACCAAGCCGTCCCAACGGGATTTGTTTCAATAACGTATCTTTCACATCAGCCGGTAGTCCATGAGTCATGGCGGTGTCGATGAACCCGGGCGCCACCGCATTCACCGTGACGTTGCGGCTGGCATATTCCCGCCCGACGGTTTTTGTAAACCCGATGACCGCCGCCTTCGAGGCCGAATAATTGGCTTGACCCGCGTTCCCGATCACCCCCACGATCGAGGCGATGTTGACGATGCGACCATACCGCTGCTTGGTCATCGCCTGCAAGACCGCCTTCGTGCAGTTGAACGTCCCGTTCAGGTTGATCTGAAGCACCAGATTCCAATCCTCTTCTTTCATCCGCAACAACAAGCCGTCGCGCGTGATCCCGGCATTGTTGACCAGGATATCCACTTTCCCCCACGCCTTCAAAACTTGCTCGACCATCGCCTTGGTTTCATTGGCGTCGGCCACGTTGACCTTGATGTTCAGCGCCTTTCGCCCGAGCTTCTCGACGGAAGCGACCGTCTCCACGGAACGACCGGGATCGAGATCGGCCACGGCAATGTCCGCCCCGGCTTGCGCGAGACATTCCGCAATGGCCCGACCGATGCCTTGCGCGGCGCCGGTGACGATGGCTGTTTTTCCTTGTAGTGACATGTCAAACCTTTCGGAAGATACGTTAACAGGCAGACAGGGAATTCGTCATCTGGTTTTCTTCTGTGACCGTCACACCTTAGCTGATGGCTTTGAGCGTCGTGTCCAGCGACTTCGGATCGTTCACGTTCAACAGTCTTGCATCCGGAAGGATCCGCTTGATCAAGCCAGTCAAGACAGTACCAGGGCCGATTTCTACGAACGTCGTCACTCCCATCCTTCCCATTGTCCGCACGGTATCTTCCCACAATACCGAAGAAGGCAGCTGACGAACCAACGACGCTTGAATCTCCGCTGCCCGGCTGATCGCCTTCGCCTCGGCGTTATTCACCAGCGGGGCACTGAGGTCCGACCACCGAACCGCGGCTAAATCCTTGGCCAATCGATCGGCCGCCGGCTGCATCAACGGGGTATGGACCGGGACACTGACCGGCAAAGGGATCGCCTTTTTACAGCCTTGTGCTTTGGCCAATTCAATCGCCCGTTCCACCGCCGCCTTGTCGCCGGCAATAACAATCTGCCCGGGCGAGTTGAAGTTTGCGGCTGCGACGACTCCGACGGACGACGCCTTGTGACACACATCTTTGACCGCCTCGGCGGTGAGACCCAATAACGCCGCCACAAGACCGGTTCCCGTGACCACGGCCTCGGACATGTAGCGTCCCCGCTTTTGCACCAGCTCTACGGCATCACGAAAGGACAGACCGCCCGCCGCAACCAGCGCCGAATACTCACCCAAACTATGGCCCGCCACCGCCACCGGCTTGATCCCGATCGGCTCGAACAGTTTGAAGGCAGCCACACTGCTCACGAGTAAGGCCGGCTGGGTGAACTCCGTGCGATTGAGTCGATCAGCCGGTCCCGTGAAGCACAACTCGGCGATATCATACCCCAAGACCGCGGATGCCTCATCATAGAGGGCTTTCAATGGGGGATGTGCGTCATAGAGCGACTTCCCCATCCCGACCAACTGCGAACCCTGTCCTGGAAAAACCAGCCCGATTCCTCGCGTCATGGGGCGTTAGATATCTTCGAAATACCGTGCAAAGTCAACGAGAAAAGTTGTCACAAGCCGCCTCCTTCCCACGATGAGGAAAAGATGGTGGGTCATCTCTGCATAGTGTTGCAAGTCCAACGTGGTCATTCTTACCATCGGATGACCGCAGACGCCCAGGTTAATCCTGCCCCAAATGCCCCGAGCATCACCAACGAGCCCCTTTTGATACGACCCTCGCGAACCGCTTCGTCCAACGCAATGGGAATGGATGCGGCCGACGTATTCCCGTAACGATCGAGGTTCAGGAGCACCTTTTCAATCGGAAGACCCAGCCGCTCGATGACCGCCCTCAAAATTCGCACGTTGGCTTGGTGCGGCACATAGAGATCCACATCCTCTACCCTCAAATTGTTGGCTGACAGGGTCGTACGGGCAATCTCCTCCAGAGTGCGAACCGCAACTTTAAAAGTCTCGTTTCCTTTCATCTTGATGTACTGCTGACGCTCGGTAAGCATTTTTTCGGACGGCGGAGTTCGTGAGCCTCCCCCCGGCACCATGATCAGTTCACACAGCGTTCCGTCGGAGCGAAGATGCGTCGAGAGAATCCCTCGCGCTCCATCGCTGGCACTGACGACCACCGCCCCCGCCCCGTCCCCGAACAACACGCAGGTGTTCCGGTCGGTCCAATCGGTAATGGCGGACATCACCTCTGATCCGATCACCAGGACATGGCGCATCCCGCTTTTCACATAGGCATCCGCCACCGAAAGCGCGTAGACGAATCCACAGCAGGCGGCCGAAAGGTCGCACGCCGCGGCTCTGGTCGCGCCGAGTTGATGCTGGACGAGACAGGCTGTCGCGGGGAGAGGATAATCTCCCGTACAGGTGGCGACCAAAATCATGTCGAGCTCGGCGGCCGCCAGGCCCGCCGCCGTCAACGCCCGCCTCCCGGCCTGAACCGCCAAATCCGAACAAGCTTCTCCGGCGGCCGCGATGCGCCGCTCACGGATGCCCGTCCGTTCTCGAATCCATTCGTCGGACGTGGCGACCATCCGCTCGAGATCCGCATTCGTCAGGACCCTGGCCGGTGCATAGGAGCCGGTTCCGGCGATACAAGCCTTCATGTCTCTATGTCCACCGGTGGACGGGAACGACTTTCTTCAATATCTCGCTGAATCAGCTCTCGCACGCCGCCCTCCGCCATGCCTTTTGCCCGCCGGATCGCGTTTTTGATGGCCTTGGCCGACGACCGGCCATGACAGATCATCGTGATCCCATTGACCCCCAGCAGCGGGGCCCCGCCGAATTCCGCATAGTCGATTTTTCGCTTCAAATTCATGAGAGGCCCCGCGATCAAGGGGTACGCGAGGCGGCCGAGGAAGTGACCCGAGATTTCCTTCAACAGCAGTCGCTTGATCATTTCGGCCACACCTTCGGAAATCTTCAATGCGACGTTGCCGATAAATCCATCGCAGACCACGATATCGGCAATGCCGCTGTACACATCGCGCCCCTCGACATTCCCGACAAAGTTCATCGAACTGCCTTTGAGGAGCTTGAAGGCCTCTTTCGTGACTTCATTGCCCTTGCTGTCTTCTTCGCCGATGCTCAGAAGGCCGATACGGGGGTTCGGTTTGCCGAGCAAATGCTTCCCGTACTCATGGCCCATCACGGCGAACTGCTCGAGATGTTTGGCGGTGCAATCGACGTTGGCCCCCACATCGAGCATGATCGCTTCCCCGCTCAACGTCGGGAGACTGGTGGCAATGGCGGGCCTCTCCACTCCTTTTATCAGTCCCAACACGAAGAACGACGCCACCATGCTCGCCCCGGTGTTACCGGGGCTCACGACCGCGTCGGCCTGGCCGTTTTTCACCAACTCGGTCGCAACCCAAATCGACGAGTCCCGCTTTTTCCGGGCGACGGCGGCCGGCGACTCGTGCATTTCGACGACCTGGGACGCATGCCGAATGGTGAGGCGGGAATCGTGACCGGACTGACGCGCACACTCCTGTTTCAGAACGGTCTCGTCGCCGACGAGAATGACCTCGACATCGAATGTCTTCACCGCTTGCAAAGCGCCCTCGACACAGGGCGCGGGGCCATGGTCGCCCCCCACCGCGTCGAGCGCGATCTTCATGCGAGATGGTGTACTCACGGATGGTGCCGGAAAGACTGGCTGAACACGCGTCGCCCCCCGGGCTCACGTCAGACGGGCTGGAACACTCACGCAACGGACCGATGCGGACAATCTGCTCACGCCTCTTCGACTTGAATGACCGCCTTGCCCTTGTAAGTCCCACAGTTCAAACAAGTGTAATGCGGCAACTTCAATTCGTGGCACTGCGGACACACCGCCATCCCCGGCGGGGTCATCCGCAGTTTTTGGGTACGACGCTTGTCGCGTCTCGCCCGTGAATGTTTATGTTTGGGATTGGGCATGATGACTCCTTCTTCTGTTCGATTCGGACCACCGGTCAGCGCTTACCGATCCCTCAGCTTTTCTTTCATGGTCCGCAACACCTGAAACGGGCCTCCCATCGGTTCTTCGCCGCAACGACAGGGACCTTCATTCAAATCTTTGCCGCAGCGGGCACAGAGGCCGAGACATTCCTCGGAGCACAGCGGGTGCATGGGGGATGCGAGAATCAATTGTTCACGCAACATCGGCGCCAGCTCGAGATGATCACCCGTAAAGTAGTACAGGTCGTCGTTCTGTTCTTCCTCTCCCTCTTGGGGCGTCGTGGGTTTCTTCTTCCGCACATCGTCTCGTTTCGCGACCGCGGTCGCTTTCGTTTCCCGTTCATAGACCACACGCAGCGAAAACGCCAGAGGGTCGTCAAAATTCTTGAGGCACCGCACGCATTGCCGGATCGCCGTTCCTTCCACGACTCCGGTCACATAGATGGTCCGTTCAATCGCTCGAAGGTCCAACCCGACCGCGACGGTTCCGCGAATGGACACATCCGTATCCGTCAGTCCCAACTCTTCTCCCGTGAGGTCTCCCGATACCGACAGGCCCTCCGTCGTGATGTCCGCGATTTTCGGTGTCAATACATCCATGGTCATCCTCGACAGCGTGCTGCTGCCCCACTGCCATGCATCAAAGTCGCCGATCACGTTCGTTATCGCTCCTCGGCAAAGCTGATGATGGCGATATGCCGAGCCCGCTTGACCGCCACCGTCAGTTCACGCTGGTGACGCATGCAATTCCCGGAAATACGGCGCGGAACGATCCTGCCTCGTTCCGTCAAAAAATTCCGAAGAAGCCCGACGTCTTTGAAGTCGATCGGGGCCTTTTCCAGGCAGAATCTGCAGGGACGCCTTCGCTGGAATAATCGTCCCCCGCCACGTTCGTTGTCGCTTCGGTCCATGACTGCCTCCTCATCCTCGTACCATTAACTTTCTTCGCCGAATTCATAACCGGGTTCATCGTGCATCGGAGGTTCCGCACCCGTTCCTCCGTCTTGACGCTTGGGCATGAACGTCACAGTCTGCGCGACCACTTCATGTTTACTACGCTTTTGACCGTCTTCCGTTTCCCATCGCCGTTGCTGTAGCCGGCCCTCGACGATCGCGCCGTTTCCCTTGCTGAGGTACTGCCCGCAATGCTCCGCCTGCTTGCCGAACACCACGATGTCGACAAAGCACACTTCTTCCTTCAAGTCATCGCCCTGCTTAAACCGGCGGCTCACCGCCAAACCGAAACTCGCCACCGGGGTCCCGCTCGGCGTATACCGGAGTTCGGGGTTCCGGGTGAGATTCCCCATGAGGATGACCTTGTTAAATCCGGCCACCGTCTGACTCCTGTGCCGAGGCTTCCACCGGGCGCCGCTCCACCAAGGGTTTCTCGTGATGGACCGTCAGAAACTTGATGATATTGTCTTCCAATCGGTAGGCTCGTTCCAGCTCACCGACCGTGTTGTTGGGCGCCTTGAAATAGAAATAGGCATAGGTGCCCTTCCGCTCGCGACGCACTTCGTAAGCAAGCTTTTTCTTCCCTAAATTTTCAGCCTTGATGAACTGCGCGCCGGTCTTGTCGGCGACACTTTTCATCTTGTCGATGAGCGCCTTGGTCTCCTCATCGGAGACGGACGGACGAATGATAAACAGAGACTCGTAGAGCTCCATGCAGCGATCCTCCTGGACAAAGGCCCCCGAACCGGTCGGGAGCGAGGTGTAGGGCGCCTCTCGGGCGCAAAGACAGCGGACCCTAGCACAGGGTTTCTTACACTGTCAATGAATCACGGCGAGCAACCATCGAGTGGGAGGACTTTCATGGAGTCGTGGTGGACGTTGCATAAGGCCTTTTCCTGCATTGACAGAAAACATTCTGAATGTAACCATTGGTTACCAATTAATCGCGATGGATCGTCATATTGTTTGTCTTCAGATCCCCGCTTTTCGAATCGCGCTGGCCCGTTCCTCGGATAGTGCGCTGCGGAACAGGCCGGTGGTCGTGGCACCGACGCATACACCGCGCGCACGGCTCCGAGAGATTTCTCCGGAAGCGTTTCACGAGGGCCTGCAGCCGGGGATGCCGGTCGATCTCGCACGACTGATCTGCCCAGGCCTGCGCATGCTCCCTCCGGATTCAGCCCTCACACAAGCCGCCCATCGTGAGCTACAACGCCGTATCTCCTCTTTTGCACCGACGTGGGAATCGATCAGACCCGGCTCGCTCTTCCTGGACCTTACCGGCACCACCAGACTCTTCGGCCCTCCTATCGATACGGCAACTCGGATCAGTCGAGAGCTGGCACATCGGCAGGGATGGCCGAGTGTGATCGGATTGGCGGAGAACAAACTCGTCTCACAGGTGGCGGCATCCACGCTGATCAAGCCGCCGCAAGTGTTGTCGATCCATCCGGGGTCCGAACAGCCGTTTCTCGCTCCCTTACCGACGATCATGCTTCCAGGCTTTCCCCGAACCCACGTCTCGCGAGTCTGGCAACGATTGGAGGATTTAAATCTCCATACATTCGGCGCGATTGCCTCCGTCTCATTGGCGCACCTGTACGCCGCCATCGGCCCTGCGGCCGGTTTGCTGCACGATTGGGCCATGGGAATTGATCCCTCGCCGGTCCGGTCACCCATCGCGCAACCAGTGATCGAACGATCCGTTCACCTCGATCCGGGTGAAATGGACGATCGGCTCTTGCTAGGACGGCTCTACCGACTCTTAGAGCAGCTGTGTGCCACGCTACGGACACAGCAACGGATGTGTCGACATGTCTCGCTGACAATTCAACATAGCGATCACGTCGAGCAGACAGCACAACGCCTGCTACCTCATGGCACCTGCTGGGAAATCGATCTCCAGCCACCACTGACAGGGTTGTTCTACCGCTGCTTTCGTCGGCGGGTGCGGCTCACACGGATGACGCTGCAAGTCAGTCGGCTGGAACAGCCCGCCCGGCAACTGTCGCTTTTCGAATCGGAATCCCTCGTTCCCCGCGCTCACCGCCTCGCGCTGGCAATGGATCAGATTCGAGCAAAATTCGGCGAACAGGTCCTCTTCTGGGGAAGAACGGTACGATGACAGCTGCGCGGTTCGTCCATCTCCATGTCCATTCGGATTTTTCACCGATGCGCGGCGTGTCGCCGCTGGAAGAACTCTGCACGTCCGTACAGCGGCATGGGTCCTCAGCCATGGCCTTGACCGATACGAATGGCTTGTACGGAGCCATCCGCTTCGTCGAACAAGCCAAGCGGCAAGGCCTCCGCCCGATTCTCGGCGCTGAATTGACGGCGGCTGATCATCGCGCGGTCTTGCTGGCTAAAACACCGGACGGCTATGCGAACCTGTGTCGCCTTCTGTCGGAACGTCACTGTAATCCTTCGTTCAACTTTCTCCCGTCAGTCTCACGCAATCGTGACGGACTCATCGTCTTCACGGACGACGAAGCAGCGCTCATGGCTTGGGCCCAAGACTCGCGGCAAGATCTCTATGTCGAGTTGACGCCTGGACCAACGATGCACGAGGCCCTCTCCGTCAGTCGTCGTTTTGATCTCCCACCGGTCGCCACCAATCGCGTGTACTTTTCCCGTGCGGACGACTTTGCCACGCACCGCCTGTTACGTGCCATCGCGCTCAACACGACTTTGTCACGACTGCCCGAAGAAGCCTGTTGCACGCCTAAGCAATGGTTGATGCCGCCTGCAGGCATGGCGTCCCACTTCCCTCATGTCCCCGAAGCATTGGAAAACACCGTGCTCATTGCCGAGACCTGTTACAGCGATTGGCGCTTTGGTGACACCATTTTCCCAGCCTTTCGCCGACTGACTGATGAAGAAGCGTTTTTGGCACTCAAGGACAAAACCTATGCGGGTGCACGGGATCGATATGGCTCCATCACACAAGAAATCCGTGACCGGATCGAAAAAGAGCTGGCGATCATCCGGCATAAGCGCTTCGCGCACTATTTTCTCGTCGTCGAAGAGATTGTTACAGCATCAAAACAGACTACCTGTGGCCGTGGGTCTGTCGCCGCCTCAATCGTGTCCTATTGCCTCAACATCACCCATGTGGACCCGATCAAACACAAGCTCTTCTTTGAACGATTCCTCAATCCGGGCCGCAAAGATCCACCGGACATCGATATCGATTTTGCCTGGGACGAGCGTGACAGTATTTTGGCGTGGGTGTTCAAGCAATACGGCGAGCGCCAGGCCGCGATGGTGGCGAATCAGAACAGCCTCGGTTTCCGGGCCGCCATCCGTGAAGTCGCGAAGGTCTACGGTATGCCTGCTGAAGAGATCGGCAGGATGTCTTCGCAGGTGGTACGTCAAAAAGATCTCCTCGACTTTTCCACTCCGCCGACCAACGAGCAGTGGCTTGGTCGGCTCTCCCAGACTTTGAAGTTAAAGGCACCGTGGCCCGAGATCTTGGCTCAAGCACTGAAGGCGCAGAATCATTTCCGCCACCTCTCCATGCACTGCGGTGGAGTGGTCATCGTCCCGGATGAAATCCGGCGCTATGTGCCGGTGGAATACACGGCTAAAGGCTTGCCCGTCATCCAGTGGGAAAAGGATCAGACGGAAGACGCAGGACTCGTGAAGATCGACATCTTGGGCAACCGGTCGCTGGCTGTGATTCGAGACGCGTTGAAAGCCATCGCCGCACATACAGGTCGAGCAATCGACTACGCGACGTGGGATCCGCTCAACGATGCCGCCACGCGAGACGCGATCCGACGCGGTGACACGATCGGCTGCTTCTACATCGAATCACCCGCCACACGTCTCTTGCTGAGAAAACTGTGGACCGGCATGCCGCCACACCGCCGCGCGGAGGCCGATGTCTTCGAGTATCTCGTTATGGTCTCGTCCTTAGTCAGGCCCGCCACTAATCCCTTTGTCGAAAAATTTATTCGCCTGGCACAAGACGGTTCCTGCACATTTTGGCATCCCAGTTTAAAGGGGGTTTTGGACGAAACTCACGGCATCATGACGTATCAGGAAGACGTCTCGAAGGTGGCGATGGCGTTGGCGGAATTTCACATCGACGATGCAGACCAGCTCCGAAAGATACTGAGCAAGAAACACAAGGCTAAGCAATTAGAGGATTATCGTGTTCAATTTTATAACGGCGCCGCGAAGAACGGTGCGTTACCGGACGTGATTGATGAAATCTGGAGGATGATTTTGAGCTTCGCCGGCTATAGTTTTTGCAAACCTCACTCGGCCAGCTACGCACAGGT
Source organism: Nitrospira sp. SG-bin1 (assembly GCA_002083365.1). Taxonomy (NCBI): domain Bacteria; kingdom Pseudomonadati; phylum Nitrospirota; class Nitrospiria; order Nitrospirales; family Nitrospiraceae; genus Nitrospira; species Nitrospira sp. SG-bin1. Next base: position 17,439 of record LVWS01000008.1, read on the forward strand.
CTCCTTCAAGTCCGCTTATCTCCGAACCCACTATCCGGCGGAATTCATTGCCGCGGTGATCAGCAACCAAGGCGGCTTTTATTCGACCTTCGCATATGTCTCAGAGGCTCGACGCATGGGACTGGCGATCCTCCTGCCCGACATCAACGAAAGTGATTGGGCCTATCGAGGTGAAGGCGAGCGGCTGAGGATGGGCTTGATGCAGGTGAAGATGATCCCGGAAGAACTCGGCAAGAGGATCGTCAAAGAACGTACACAGAATGGTCCGTACCGGTCGTTTCAGGACTTTCTGCAACGTGTGCAACCGGAGCCCGCACAGGCCAGAGCCTTGGTTCGCGCCGGCTGCTGCGACTCCATCGCCGGCGAGCTGACCAGGCCGGCCCTGATGTGGCGATTGTATGCAGAGAGCGATTCCATCTCACAGCCTTTGCCGATACCTGACGACTATTCCGCCGCTCAGAAGCGGGCCCATGAAATCGAAGCGTTCGGCTTTCTGGCCAGCCGCCATCCCCTGACCCTCTATCGCAAACAGATTGAGCGACTGCGGCCGATACCGGCCTCCCAGATGCACCGCTTCGTCGGACAACGCATTACGATGGTCGGCTTGCTGATCACCGAGAAGGCAGCTGAGACCAAGCACGGCCAGGCCATGGAATTCATCACGCTCGAAGATGTCACAGCCCTGTACGATGCCACCTTGTTCCCAGCGATCTATCGCCGCTGCTGTCACCTGCTTTCACCGAACCAGCCCTATGTGGTCCGTGGACTGGTGGAGGACAGCTTCGGCGTCACAACGCTGACCGTGCACGACCTTCACTTGTTGGAATCGAGGAACGAGGGAAATCACCCGCTGCCCCTCGTACGAAAACCGCGGTATGGTGCATCATGCGACGTTCTACTAGATCCGCCACCCCCTTCATTCCGGCCACACTAACCATCCCAATTCTGCAACAAGCCGCCTCATCTTGTACCGGCTGCGACCTGTACCAACGAGCCACGCAAACCGTGTTCGGAGAAGGATCAGTCCATGCGACGATCATGTTGATCGGCGAGCAACCGGGCGATCAAGAAGACCAGGCCGGCCATCCCTTTGTCGGACCAGCCGGAAAAATCTTGGACAAGGCGTTAGCCGAAGCGGGAATGACACGAGCAAGTGTCTACGTCACCAATGCCGTCAAGCATTTCAAATGGGAACCACAGGGCAAGCGCCGCAAGCACAAGAAACCCTCGGCTTCGGAAATCAACGCCTGTCGCCCATGGCTGGAGGCTGAAGTGCAAGCGGTAAAGCCGAGCGTCGTGATCTGCCTCGGTGTGACGGCAGCCCAATCAGTATTCGGCAAGACTGTTCGTTTACATGAACTGCGTGGGCAACCCTGGAACACGCCCGTCGCTTCACACGTCTTTGTGACCGTCCACCCCTCTGCCATTCTTCGACATCCGGAAGCGGTGCAACGTGAAGAAGAATATCGCCGCTTCGTCGAAGACCTGCGGCGGGTCACACAGTTCCTCCAAGCACAAGCCATGTAACCATGTCACATCAACCGCATCATAGTCAGGCCTGCCTGCTCATCATCGACATGATCAACGAGTTCACGTTCGACAGTGCCGAGAAACTCTTCCCGGCCATTGAACAGGCGGCACAGAACATCGCCATGTTCAAACAACGAGTCAAAGCAGCCGGATGGCCGGTCTTGTACGTAAACGACAACTTCGGCAAGTGGCGTTCGGATTTCCGATGGCTCGTGAATCGGTGTTTGGAAGGCAACTGCCGAGGGAAACGGATCGCGGAAGTTTTGAGACCGGACGAAGATGATTACTTCGTGCTCAAACCCAAGCACTCCGGCTTTTTTGCGACTCCGTTGGAGCTGTTGCTCCGTTACCTCAAAGTCCAGCGAATCGTCCTAACCGGTGTCGCGGGCGACAACTGCGTTCTCTTTACTGCCGCCGATGCCTACATGCGCAACTTCGAGGTAGTAGTACCGGCAGACTGCACGGTATCTATCGATCCTGATGCCAACCGCTCGGCACTTGAGCACATGCGTGAGACCTTGAAGGCCGATACGGGTCTCTCCAAGGACATCCTCGACAAACTCGCCGCATAGGAAGCTCATATATCGCGCAGCTCACATCTCGCGAGGTGACCGCAGCGTCTCAAAGAAACTGGGCATTTCGGCGGAGCCACTGTCTCGCCGGCCGGCAAGGCGCATAATTCCATCAAGGGCGAAGCAACGAAGACGTTGGATCTCAAATTTTAAATAACAGGACTCGGGTTATGAAGTCACGTACTCTCTTACAGCCTCGAACCTGTCGCGCGAACTCGACTCAGCGGGCAGGAATGGAATCCACAAGAGCGTGGCCAGCGTGACAGCGGCGGCGAGAATGATCAACGGCGTGAGTTGGTGGTCGAAGATGCGTTCGTACAGATGGCCGCCGATCATCGCGGAGAGATGGGTGGTGACGCTGTGGACCGCCATGAGCGATGCGAAGGTGAACCCCGCGGCCTGCGGAGGACAGACCGAGGCCGCAAGGCTGAAAAACGTGAGGAGCGCGATCATGCTCACGACGCCCCCGAATAAATACAACACGACGGCGGTGCTTCCGTTCAGCCACACATACCCCAGCGCTAAGATGGTGTTCAGCCCAATGCTGAGAGCCACCAGGTGTTGAGTGGAGAAACGCTCGACCAGACAGCGGCGGTAGATCAAGGCGCCGAGCACCGCGCCGATGGAGCCGATCGAGACCAACTGTCCGATGAAATACTGATCGAATCGTAAGTGGTCGGTCAGATGGTAATACAGCGGGGTGCTGAAATTCGGGATGAGATTCCAGAAGGCCAAAAAGCCGGCCACGGTCCAGAGCGCTTTCGACTTCAACGCGGTGCCGATCTCCCTGGCGGTTCTCCGCATGCGTGCCGGTTCGAGCGCCACCTTGTCTTCCTTCACCAGCAAGAGGGAGGCGAGCATCACGGCAGCCGGAGCACCGATCACGATCATCGCCGCCGTGTGGACGGCCTCTGTGGGATCGAGCACCTGGCTGAGCCAGCCGCCGAGCAAGGCCGCCATGACCGCCGCGATATTCAACCAGAGCCACTGTTGGCCCTGAAACTGTTTCACCCGCCCAAGGCGAAGGCCCTGTTCGACCATCAATGCATCCACCACCACGTCGGTCGCCGCGATGCCCAGCGTGGCGACGAGCAACGCCCATATCATGACGTGCGGTGATGCAAATTGGATGAGCCCAAGAAACCCGATCGCGGCCAGGCCCGCCGTCATCATGAGGTACGTTTTTCTGCGATAGCCCCACAGCGGGATGAAATCGATGAGCAGCCCGTAGAGCGGTTTGATCATCCATGGGAGAGCGGCCACGGCAAAGACCGTGGTGACGGTATCCACCGCCATACCGTGCGACTTCAAATAATAGGTGAACGGCTGGGCGAGCAGACCGCATGAGAGTCCTTGGGCAAAATAGACGAGCCCAAAGAACCACATCAGACAGCGTTCTATCGAACCCTCGGCGATCAGGATGTTCCGCAATCGAGCAAGCATAGATCGAGTCTGGCCGGCTTGGGGCTCTGCGGTACACTCGGCAAAGCCCTGATCGTCCTCTTGTCTGCACGTTTACCTCTGTAGCTTTTTGCCCGTAAGAGTCGACACACGTCGGCTTCATAGGGCTTTTGACGCAGCCTACCAACCGGCATAGTATCTACGTTGTATCTACATTGGAGGACAGCGCATGAAAACGACAGCACAGAAATGGGCAATAGCCTGGCGATCCGAGTCCCAAAGAGTGTCGCGGTGTTAGTAGGGCTCAAGGCCCAGGACGATTTGGAGATCGAGGTGCAGGATGGGAATGTCGTGCTGAAACCTCAACTGCGACGAGTCTATCGCCTCGAAGACCTTGTCAAACGAATCACGCTGAAGAATCTGCATCGCGAAATTGATACAGGTTCCCCGATCGGCCTCGAGATCTGGTAATGAAGAAACCTGAATCACTTCGTCAATGTGGCCGACGCGAAGGCTGCAGGCCTTCTTACCGCTGATCTCGCAATTTGCGGGGCTCTCATGTCCAACACTCCCGTGACGCTATGGCCACAACGCTTTCACTGGGCGTCTCTACTTCTCCTGGCCACATCCGGCATCTTCGCACTTTGGGCCCTATATCCAAGAACTCCGAAAATCGGCAGCAGTCTTATCTTCTGGGAAGATATACGAGCTCGCCCAACCGTCGACGATTACTTAACTGATCTTTGCCAAGTGGATGATATGGAGATTGAGCGTCAGTATGGCGCACAAAACTATTTGGTATGCGGAGTTCTCTCGACCAAATACCGTCTCGTTCATCGCAGCATGTGGTGCTTACTGGCGGCAGTGCCGCTTCTGGCCATAAGGCTTTCCGGAGGGTGATATATGAGATTCTGGAATCGTGGTTATTGGAACGAATTGGCTCTCCAGTTCAAGGGTTTGACGCAAGACCTTAAGTCCAAGCTCGACCAGGTCGTAAGTGGAAGAGTGGTACCTTCTATCGATAACATACCAATCGGTTCAGCTCGAAAGTTAGATGCCGCGGTGATGTTCTTCGACTTGCGGGGATCGAGCAGGTTGCCGGTCGATGTTGCAACCTACGCACTCAACGTTGTGATTCCTACCGTGATGCGAATCGTCCATGACCATGATGGGTACATCGAGAAGAACACTGGCGACGGTGTGATGGCAATCTTCACTTCTGGCGACGGAAAGAAAACGTGTAAATCCGCACTGCAGAGTGCGATGGCATGCTTCTGCGTTCTGCGGGAGATTATTAATCCACATTTATTGAAGATCGGACTTCCAACAGCTGCTGCCAGAATTGGCATTGACTTCGGTGAGATCGTGGTGAGTCGTGTCGGGGTTCCAAAAGGGTCGGCCAGACAAGATAGGAGTTTTCTCACCGCAATTGGGTCTGCACCTAATATTGCTTGCCGCCTTCAAGAGCAGGCTGGTACGAATGAAATCTGGGTAGGTAACGCGGTGAAAGAGCAAGCTCCGGCAGAGTGGGGAGGCTCCTTTTTAAGAAAATTCCCATCGGAATGGAACTGGGTTCAAAAAAGTAACCCAAGCCAGCTATATGCCGCTTGGCATTTTTATTGTGAGCTTGCGGTTCCTGTTCCAACTCCGACGCCCCAACTACCAAAAGGATTGCTGAACCTTGCGCCCCAGCCCCGCAACCTACAACAGCTTGTTCCGTTATCGATTTTGGGTCACGAGATTTCCAACCTCGGCGGCCATTAGATGGACTGCTAGGTCTTGGGTCACAGGCTCAGCAGAATGCAGGAACCACAGGCTCAAGCTCTAGCTCACTTCTCGCGGAACTTCTTAAAAATAAATCCTAGGTGTTTGATCAGATGGTCGATAGCCTTGGGGGCAAGTCTTGATTCTTCTTGAACCAGGCCGGCTCAATCTCCTTGGCCGCTTGAGCAGGAAGAATCAACAGAGCGTCTTTGACTCGTTGTCCCGCCATGGCAGAAGCCGGGACCACAATAATATCAATATCGGTCGTTGCCAGGATGTATGGTCACACAACCCATAGATTTGTATATTATATGAATATTGTCTATTTTGTCTAAAATAGATAGAATGGACGTACGAGGTGACACCATGCGATACGTCTCAGCAAGCGATGCAAAGCAGAAGCTGGCGGCAATCCTGGATGCGGCGCAACGTGAGCCCGTGATGATCCGCCGCCAAAAACGGGATGTGGCTGTGCTGCTCTCGGCTCAGGAATATGAACGGGTGTGCGCTATGAACCGGCAAGAGCTTCTGCGGTTTTCAGATCGAGTGAGCAAAAAGGCCAAAGCGCAGGGGCTGACGGAACAAAAGCTCCACGAGATTCTGGCTGATGAGGGCTAGACGGCGGGTGGTGCTGGATACCAACACCCTGATCAGCGGCATGCTGCTGAACGACTCCGTGCCCGGACAAGCGGTGCGAAAGGCGATTACCGAAGACTTCATCTTGATGTCCGAAGACAGCCTGTATGAACTGGCGGACGTGTTGTCGCGCAAGAAATTCGACCGCTATCTCAGTGTGGAGGACCGTGAAGAATTCGTGCGGCTTGTGCTACGGGTGGCCGAGATGGTGCCGATCGTGACGGCGGTACATGAGTGCCGGGACGAATCAGACAACCGGATTTTAGAGATCGCGGTCAACGGCAATGCGGCGCTGATTGTCAGCGGGGACCGGGACCTGCTGACGCTTAATCCCTTTCGAGGCATCCCTGTGCTGACGCCTGGAGATTACGTGCAGAAGACCCACGATACCGATGACGCAACCCACGCATCCAGGGAACCTGAGTAAAAGGAAAGTTGGAGTCGGATCTTGACCTGAGCCCTTTAGGATGGTCCCGGCAACAACCTGACATTCCATACACTGGGGAATTTGTTATGGATGCAAGTTTTTGGCACAACCGCTGGCAGACGAACCAGACAGGCTGGCACGAGCAAGCCGTTAATCCGCTGCTGATCGCGCACTTTCCTTCGCTGCACGTTCCACCGGGCGGGCGCGTCTTTGTTCCGCTCTGCGGCAAGTCGCTCGATCTGGGCTGGCTCCTGTCTCGCGGCTATGCGGTTGCCGGAGCGGAACTCAGTGAGCTGGCCGTAACACAGCTCTTTGCGGAGCTGGGGATGGAACCTCGCATTTCAGAGGTCGGGAAACACCAGCTCTTCAGCGGAAAGAAGATTGATATCTTCGTGGGCGATCTCTTTGACCTCTCTCAGGAAATCCTCGGTCCCGTCGATGCGGTCTATGACCGGGCCGCGCTGGTCGCACTACCGGAGGTGATGCGAGTACAGTACGCGACACATCTCAAGGCTCTCACAGCGTTGGCCCCCCAACTCGTCATCGGCTATGAGTACGACCAGACCGTGGTAGACGGGCCGCCATTTTCCGTCACCGCCGATGAACTCCATCGTCATTACGGCGACTACTACACCCTCACGCCGCTGGCCCGTCTCGAAATCCCCGGCGGGCTCAAGGGCAAGTGCCCGGCGACGGAACATATCTGGCGGTTGGACAAACACCAGAGCTAGAGCTCCGAGAGCTTCAAACCGGATCGAGGGAAAGGCAGAGATCGCGGGTCACGGTTGATCAGGAATCACTTCTCCGCTTAGACCCCGACTGCCATACGGACTGGATGGACGGTTTCCTCAATGCCATACGGTCCTGTGGAATTCACCCGCTCCGGATCGACATACGTCCCGAACAAACGATCCCACACCGTAAACAGAACCCCAAAATTCGCCCCGGCCTTTCCAATTTCCTTCAGATGATGCACACGATGATAGCGAGGCGTGACGAAAAACCACTCCAGTTTGCTTGATTGCCAAGTGACGTTCATGTGCATCCAGTTATTGGTCAGAACCAACATGTAGGAGTAGAGAGGGAAAAATAACGCAGGCACCGGTTTGAGCAGCGGGAACGCCAAGAGATACGGGATATTCGCGAGGACGATTTGTGGAAAGCTCGCCCGGACACCGGCCAGCCAATAGAGTTCGGTGGGGGCATGGTGCCAACGATGGATCGGCCAGCCCGGCGATGTATGCCAGAACCGATGCATCCAGTATGCGATTCCGTCAATGGCGACGAGAAAGACCACCAACCTGACACCGAACGGCAGTGCCTGCCAGCGCCAATAGGAATAGGATGGAAACGGGATTCGGCTGGTTACCTGCAAGGCTAAGGCAAAAAACACCTGATAGGTAGTGAAGGCGGCTCCATCCTGCAGCAGCACCTGGAGATAGGGCACCGGGCGTGTCGACCACCAATATTCGGCGGCAAAGAAGAGCAGGCCAATCCCCCAGTAGGTGGCCAGCCAATCCAGCACAAAGACATTCGCAAGCAGATCAAGCATGACGGAGACTTAGGAACATAGCTTTAGAGGGACATGCGCAACGGCGGCGCAGAGAATCTGCTTATCTTGAAATCTCCGGTCAAGCCGGTAGGCCTACATACATAGGCTTGAACTTTTCTGGCCGCGAAAAGTGTTTTCATCACTACACAACCATGGCAAGAAGATTGATGCGCACATAACCTTACACATTGAAGCGGAAATACACGATGTCCGCTTCTTTGATCACGTAATCTTTGCCTTCGAGGCGGAACAAGCCCTTCTCTTTCACCTTGGCCTCAGATCCACAGGCCAGCAGATCGTCGTAGTGATAGACCTCGGCACGGATGAAGCCCCGCTCCATGTCGGAGTGGATCTTGCCTGCCGCTTGTGGCGCCTTCATACCTTTTGGAATCGGCCAGGCGCGAGACTCTACTTCGCCGGCAGTGAAAAAGGTAATCAGATCCAGCAAGGTATAAGCTTCACGCGTCAATCTAACGAGTCCCGATTCAGTGAGTCCCATTTCGTTCAGGAAGTCGGCTCGTTCACTCTCCGGTAAAGAGGACAGCTCCGCCTCGAGCTGCCCACAGATGGTCACCACACGGGCGCCTCGCTTGGCGGCAAAGTCGCGTACGGTCTGAACCATGGCTTCGTCGGCATTTTTCCCTTCTGACACGTTCGCCACGAACAGGACCGGCTTGGCGGAGAGCAGCTGACATTCGCTGAGAATCACCCGTTCTTCCGCGCTGTACTCTCGGTTGCCCAACCACTCGCCTTTGTCGAGCAAACCGATGAGCCTGGCAAGAAACTCCACTTCAAAAGCAGCCTTTTTGTCGCCGGCCCGGACTTTCTTCTCGGTCTTTTGTTTTCGCCGATCGAGCGTCTCTAAGTCGGACAGCATGAGTTCGGTTTCGATCACACCGATGTCGCGCAGCGGATCTATCCCGCCACTGACATGCACGACATCCGTACTTTGAAAACAGCGGACCACATGGAGCAACGCATCGACTTCGCGGATATGGCCAAGGAATTGATTGCCAAGGCCCTCGCCTTTGCTGGCCCCTTCGACCAGCCCGGCGATATCCCGCACTTCCAGCGTGCTGTAGGTGGTTTTCTTCGAAGCGAACAGCTCGGTCAACTTGATCAGCCGAGGATCCGGCACCAGGGCAATACCGGTGTTCGGATCGACGGTCGCGAACGGATAGTTCGCCGCCAGGGCGCCGCCGCCGGTCAGCGCATTGAAGACCGTCGTCTTCCCGACATTCGGCAAGCCGATCATGCCGCAACAGAGTCCCATTAATTTGCACCCTCCCCTTCGTCGACGGCCTTTTCTCTGATATTAAACTGATTCATCGCCGCGTCCGGCCCTCGATGAATCAAACATTCCAGGGCATCGACGGCCCGTTCGAGGCACGGTTCAAAGACGCCCATCTCATCCTTGCGAACCGGTTCTAACACATAGTCGGCGGAGTCCCGGCCCGGGGCCGGGCGGCCGATTCCCACCTTCAACCGCACAAATTGCGGCGTTCCAATGGCCTCGATGATGGACTTGATGCCGTTGTGTCCTCCGTGACCGCCGGCCGGCTTGATCCGCAATCGCCCTGGCTCCAAGTCAAGATCGTCGTGTATGACGATGAGCTCGTTGGGCGTGATGGCGAATTCCCGGAGGAGGCCTTTCACGGGAGGACCGGAACAGTTCATCCAGTCGAGCAGGCCCGCCAGCTCGACCAACTTCCCTCCCAGCCGTCCGGAACCTCGTTGAGCTGTGCCGCGCGGTGAGAGTCGGATCGACCATCGAGCGGCAGCCCGCTCGATGATCCACATGCCGACATTGTGACGGGTCTGGGCATAGGCTTTGCCGGGATTGCCCAGTCCAACGAGCAGATGCAACGTTACTTCTTCTTTTCGGCTTCTTTCTTTTCAGCCTTCGGAGCAGCCGCGGCTTCTTTCTTCTCGCCTGCCTTCGCTTCACCGGCAGGCGCTGCGGCACCCGCCTTGGCCGGCTCGGCGCCCGCTTCGGTCCCGGCCGCTTCCTTTCCCTTGGCCATCACTTCAGGCTCTCCTGGAGCCCCGGCGCCGCTGGTGAGCAAGGCCTCGAGTTTGGCATCCGTCATCGGCGCGGCGACGCTGACGACCATTTGATCGGGATCATCCAAGAAACGGATCCCTTCACGCGCTCCGATTTCTTTCACATGAATGCCGTTGCCGATGGTCAAGGCCGATGCATCGACCTCGATGTGATCCGGCAATACGGCAGGAAGACATTCGACATGCACGTCACGCATATTATGGTGTAGCACGCCGCCCTCTTTGACGCCGGCCGGAATCCCCCCGATAACCTTGATGGGAACCTTTACGCGAATCGGCTTGCTCATGGAAATCTCAAAGAGATCCGCGTGCAGGACGACTCCGGTCACGGGGTCCACCTGATAATCGCGTAAGAGGGCCGTGCGATTCGGTTTGGATTTGGCACCGGTGACCGTGAGCGAAATCAGTGCGGTACTGCCCGCGTGAGACTTAAGGATCTTGGTGAGCTCGTCTGGATTGACGGTCAGCAAGAGACATTCCCCCTGGCCATAGAGTACTGCCGGGATTTTTCCCGCCCGCCGCATGGACCGTGCGGCTCCTTTTCCCGCTTGCTCTCGTACTGCCACTGCCAAATCGAATTTCATGATCTTCCTCCGTCTCTCTCTGCTTCTTACGCAGCGCTTAGCAGGATGCTGAAAAAGTCCGCCAGCGGCGTTCTCGCATCGCTCAGAGATCTCAACGTACCGAAGCGTACGCCTCGCCTCTTCGTTCGCTGCGGCCTTGCTGGACAGCCTTTTTTGAGCATCCTGAAGTTTATTCTCGCCTTAACATCGTACGGACCAGGCATATTGTTGGCATCAACCGAGTTTTACGAAGCCTGCTAGGCGAATAGTGAACTCACCGACTCATCTTCATGGATCCGTCTGATGGCTTCGCCCAGCAGAGGCGCCACCGACAATTGATGTAACTTCGGACAGACCAGCTCTTTCCCCCGTAGCGGAATCGTGTTGGTCACCACCACTTGAGAGAGACATGACGCCTGTAATCGTTCCAGAGCCGGCCCCGACAGTACCGGGTGAGTGCAAGCCGTCATGACCTCCCGAGCGCCGTGATCCAGACAGGCCTGAGCGCCTTGAACAATGGTGCCCGCCGTATCGATCATGTCATCGAGGAGCAGCACGTGTTTCTCTTGCACGTCCCCGATGATATTCATGATTTGCGCTTGGTTGGGGCCTTCACGTCGCTTGTCGATGATGGCCAGGTTGGCCTGCAGGCGCTTGGCAAATGCCCTGGCGCGTTCCACACCGCCCGCATCGGGCGAGACGACGACCAAATCCGTGATCTGTTTCTTGATTATATAGTCCAGCAAGACCGGGAGCGCATAGAGGTGGTCCACCGGCACATTGAAAAATCCCTGAATTTGACCGGCATGAAGATCCATCGATAGGACACGATCGGCCCCGGCGGTCGTCATCAAGTCCGCGACCAACTTCGCGGTAATGGGGACGCGCGGTTGATCCTTGCGATCCTGACGAGCATATCCGAAATAGGGAATGACGGCCGTGATACGGTTGGCCGACGAACGTTTCAACGCATCGATGATGATCAGCAATTCCATCAAGGAATCGTTGACCGGCTGACAACAGGACTGGACGACGAACACGTCGGCGCCGCGCACGTTTTCGTCGATCTTGACTCGAATCTCCCCATCGCTGAACGAGGAGACGGTCGCTTCACCCAGCTTCTGCCCAAGATAGGCGCAGATCTCGTGAGCAAGCGCAAGATTGGCATTGCCAGAGAAAATTTTCAGTTCCCTGTTCATCGGACTTTCCTGAACCGTTCGTCGTCCTATAACGCGCTGGATTCTCTAGTGGTTCTTGTGCGGAGAGCGGCGCCGGCCTTCCGCGCCCGACCTTCTCATTCACTGCACACACGACCGGAGCAGCCACTCAAGGGGAGAAACTGTATCGGAAATTGCGGGTCTCTGTCAATAAACGACTGTCGGATCATCTGGCCAAGGCACAATGCCCATGGTAGTCTCTAAGTAGCTCAAGAGGGAGCCATGCAGGCAGAAACCTTCCGAGGGCGACTGTCGCAAGCCTTAATTTTTGCTGGATGTCTGGCGTGCGCCCTTTTGCCCTTACCCTCCATAGCCGAAACCCTCCAAGTGCCGTGGGAATGTTCCAACTACTCAGGCGACGCTCAGACCCGTTGCGTGAACGCCTTCCTGGAAGCGCAACAGAAGAAGATTGCGGAGCTCGAAGGAAAACTTCAGGCGCAACAGAGCGCCGTCAGCCAACTCAAGGATCAGCTGGATCGACAAACCACGGCCACAACCGACCTGCAACGCCAACTTGCCGAGCGGCCCGCCACCTCCATGGTTCCGTTCCCTTACCCCTACCCGTATTCCTATGGCTATCCCCTGGGCCTCGGGCTGGGGTTGGGACTTCATTTTGGAAGTTCAGGAATCTACGCTTCTCCCCTTTACCGTCCCTGGTGGGGCCCACGACACTACGGGTATTGGGGGTATCGCTGGTAAAGTTTTCGAAAACGATCGGCATTCGCTTACCGTGCCGACTCAGCCGTTCTTGTTCAGATCGGTCTTTTCGTTGACAAGTCGCCTCCGGACACATAGCCTGCTGCGTAGCACCACTGGACTCACGAGAGAGCACGTCGATCGGTTCGACGCCAAAGAGTCTGATTTCCATCGTCTCGCAGACAGAGAAGAACTGCCACGAGACACAAGGATACACGATGGTCATTCGGAAATTCCCCCGGTTTCCGGTTGCGATCCCCAGCACGTTGGTTCAGAGAGACAAACTCCGCTACAACGCGTCCGTGAAGGATCTCTCGTTGAAAGGCTGCCGATTGGAGAGCGTCGTTCAGCCCTTTACCGGCATGCAGGTGGAATTACTCATTGAATTGCCCGGCGAAGCGACACCCATCCACATTAGCAAAGGAACCGTCCGCTGGTCCGGATCGCAAGGCATCGGAGTCGAATTTTTAACCGTGGCGCCCCCTGAACAAGAACGACTCAAGCGGGTGGTCGAACAACTTTCCGTCACATCGGGGCAAGCCCTCATCGTTCCCAAAGGCGAGTTGCCGAAGTTGTGAGCGGTTTCCGCTCCATGCAAGTCTTTCCTTCATCCTGATATTTCTCCTCCGATATTCTTTGGTCAGGACTTGACGAAAGTCCTCTCACATTACCGGCTCGGCCAATTTTCCGATGCAGCGACAAAGCAAGAAGATGTGTCAGAATCTTTACGGATGGGACTAAACGTCCTCACACATGGGTAGCCCGCTAGAACCCCGGTTTATCCGGCAGGCTGGCGAGGTAGAGTGGAAATTCGCCGTTCTTGGCGTCGGCGACGTAGCGTCTCAAGGCTTCACCGACCACGGGGAACGCGATGGTCTCCCAGGGAATCTCCGAGAGAGGGAACAGCCGTACCTCCAAACTTTCCTGCCCCGCTTGAAAGGCAGGCGTTTTCATTCGGCCACGGAACACCAGGTAGACCTGCCCGATATTGGGCAGGCTCAGCACCGCATAGAGTCCGGTAATCATGACATCGGCCTGCGCCTCTTCCTGTGTTTCACGCACGGCCGCGTGCTCGGTGCTTTCCCCCAGCTCCATGAACCCTGCCGGAAAGGTCCAGAGGCCGAGTCGCGGCTCGATCGCGCGGCGACATAAGAGGATTTGGTCTTCCCATTCCGGAATACAGCCAGCCACGATTTTGGGGTTGTGGTAGTGAATGCTCTCGCACTGATCACACACATGGCGAGGCAGATTGTCGCCGAGCGGAACCTTATGCGTCACCCGTGCGCCGCAATGGCTGCAATAATTCATCACCACGCGCATCGCGGATCCTCGTTACGAATCGGACAGGAGCCGCACACGAACCAATGGTCTGCGCATTGACTCACCGTTAGACTTCTCGCATGATCCCATGTCACGGAGCAAGGATTGATTGAACTCCACCTCCCGGCACGGTGCAGGCGGAAGGTCAGGGCCCCAACTGATCGACACTGATGGTGACGTCGAACCCACCCTGGTTATTGGTCAGGTCATTGTCACCGTCATTCAGACAAAACTCCAGAGGCCCGCTGGCCGTCGTGGTGAACTGCACATTGGTTCCTCCTTGAACCACCTGCGATCCGATTCGAAACACGACGGAGTACTCTCTCAGGCCGGGAAAGGGAAAGCGGGAATCGGCAACTGTCCCAGGTCTGCCATCCGCATCGTGGACGCAGCCCCATGCGAAACAGCCGAAGTTGATGCCCCTGAAAGTGACACCTGGCGTCGGACTAAAGGTGACCGGTGCCAATGAAACATGTACCAGCATGCGTAGAATCATGCCAGGCAAGCCGGCGACTGTTTGGCAGACACCGGTTGTGCCGGGCGGGGCCGGCTGGGCCCAACCTATCCTTCTCTCGCTGGGGCTCGCATTGAACCGTCCCCTGATCTTGCCTTCGCAGCCCACACCTTCCACCGTGACGGTCTTCCCACCGCCCCAACCGCTGTAGACATGACGCAGATAGCGGGTCTCGATATTCGAGGTCTCGAACTCAATGCGCCGACCTTGCACAGGAGCGACGTTTAGCTCAATCGTTCCGTCTCCCCAATCCACATTGACACTTTGGCACGTTCCTCTGCCATCCAGTACGAATAATTGCGGGGATCCCAACCCAATCGACGAGGCACTATCACCCAATCTGATTCCTTGGAGGAGGTTGACGGTACCGTTGATCGTAGTGCAGCCATTCAGAACAGGCACGGCTGCCATGAACAGCAGGACGCCGAGCCATGTCGCGCGGAAAGACTCCAGTCCATTCATGCCTCACCTCCTGATAGCATCATCGTGGGAACTCTCTAACTGACCGAGCAATGGTACGTCGACCTGTTTACAAGAGCCGATAGGCTGAGCATGGATAGCACAAACGTGCGTGGCTTTCCATGGGCCCTTGGATCACGTGGATGGAGATACCGAACCATGGGTCCTTCTCCGTTCATTAGTTCCTGTTAATCGCACATTCCCGCCTCTTGACTTCCACGATCGGCAACCTATCAGGCTGTTATAATGTTGTGAACCCTCAGGAAGGATGGACTCCAATGGAGAATACGATACTGTCGACCTTGCCGATACTCCCCGTCAAACGCACGGTGTTGTTTCCCGGTGTGATGATGCCGCTGACGATCGGTCGTGAGCGGTCTGTTGCAGCGGTCAATGCCGCCATGAAGACCGAAGAGAAGACGATCGTCGTCGTCGCGCAACGCGATCCCCAAACCGAAGAGCCGGCACTCGCCGAGTTGTATTCCATCGGGACGAAGGCCATCGTCAAGCAAATCGGCCAATCGTCCGAGGGCACGATCCACGCGCTGGTGCAGGGGCTGGAACGCGTCGTCCTGCTGAAAGAGGAACAGTCCGCTCCCTACTCCCTCGTCCGTGTCCGTTCTCTGGGACGCCCGACGGACGATGGACCGGAAGTCCAAGCGCTTCACCGGGCCATTCAGGAGCTGGTGTCCGACCTACCGAGACTGATCCAGGCTCCGGGCATCCAAGAAGTCGGCGCGGTACTGAGCGACGAGGACGACTCCGTGGCACTCGCCTATCGCATCGCTTCGCTCGTCAATCTCGATGTGGTGGAAGAACAGCGCCTACTCGAAAGCTCGTCGACGTTGGACCTCCTGCGCGGACTCTACGCCGCGCTCTCCAAGGAGATCCAGATCCTACAATTGCGGGAAAAGATCGCCAAGGATGCGCAAACAAAAATCGGCAAGAATCAACGAGAGTACATCCTGCGCGAACAATTGAAGGCCATCCAAGATGAGTTGGGTGAAGGCGAGGACGAAGAAAACGAAGTGGCTCGGCTGAAACGGCAGATCGCCGAAGCCGACTTGCCCGAGCCTATTCGCAAGGAAGTCGAGCGCGAGGCCGCTCGGTTGAGCAAGGTCCCGCCGACATCACCCGACCATCAGGTGCTTCGGACCTACCTGGAGTTGGTTCTCGAACTCCCGTGGAAGAAGGCGTCCGAAGAACATCTGGACCTTTCGACGGTCCGGCAGGTGCTGGAGGAAGATCACTATGGGATCAAGGAAGTCAAGGAACGCATCGTGGAACACCTGGCGGTCTTGAAGCTCAACCCGACGGCGAAGGCCCCGATTCTCTGCCTCGTCGGCCCTCCCGGTGTCGGCAAGACCAGCTTGGGACAATCAATCGCACGCGCCATGGGCCGGACGTTCGAACGGTTCAGCCTCGGTGGAGTTCATGACGAAGCCGAGCTGCGCGGCCATCGCCGGACGTATGTCGGCGCGCTGCCGGGCCGCATCATTCAAGCCATCCGTCGGGCCGGTGTCAACAATCCCGTCTTGATGCTGGACGAAGTCGATAAGATGGGACGTGATTTCCGTGGCGATCCGGCTTCCGCGCTGTTGGAAATTCTTGATCCGGCACAGAATCACACCTTCCGTGACCATTATTTGGACCTCCCGTTCGATCTGTCGAAGGTGTTTTTCATCACGACCGCCAATACGCTCGACACCATCAGCCAACCTCTCTTGGATCGTATGGAGGTCATTCGGCTCCAGGGCTATAGCGAGCGCGAGAAAGCCGAAATCGCCCGCCGCTACTTATGGCCGAGACGTCTCCAGGAGGCAGGTATCGCCGAAAGCCAAGTGGTGCTCTCGGACGAGGTCCTGAATCGCGTCATCTCACGTTATACGCGGGAGGCGGGTGTGCGCCAACTGGAGCAGATGCTGGGACGGTTGACCAGAAAAGTGGCCTTGATGTTCGCCGACCTTCCGGAGGGCCAGGAACGCCGGCCTGTCACCATTCAGTCGGACCTGCTCGGCGAGTGGTTAGGTTCCGAACGGTTCATGCCGGAAGAAGCCCGGAAGAATCTGCCTCCTGGTGTCGCAACCGGCTTGGCCTGGACACCGACCGGAGGCGATGTGCTCTACATCGAAACCACCTTGCTTCCCGGCAGCCATGAATTGACCTTGACGGGCCAGTTGGGCGACGTCATGCAGGAGTCCGCCCGCGCAGCGAGAAGCTATCTCTGGTCGCATGCCGAAAGCATGGGGTTGGACATCTCTCGGTTCAAACGGAATGGAGTTCACATTCATGTTCCTTCCGGGGCCATTCCCAAAGACGGCCCATCAGCCGGCATCACCATGGCGACCGCCTTGGCGTCCGCCTACGAATGCAAAGCCGTACGCAGCGACACGGCCATGACAGGGGAAATCAGCTTGAGCGGGCTGGTCTTACCGGTGGGAGGTATCAAAGAAAAAGTGCTGGCGGCGCATCGTGCGGGCATTAAGCGCATTATTCTGCCCAAGGCCAACGAGAAAGATCTCAAAGACGTCCCGGAAGAAGTGCGCGACGAACTGACTTTCATCTTGGCGGAGCGGATTGAAGAGGTGCTGCCCGCGGCCTTTAATTCGGATTCGGACTCGCATTACGGGTCCGCTAGGAGCGGCAGCGAAGCCATGAGCGCTTCGACTGCCGCGGAAGAAAGCTAGGATTCGTAAAAAGCACGAACGATCTGGGTCGTATTGAACAGCTGGGTTTGCCGACGTGTATAGATTGCATGGCCATAGTAATGGTCGCGGGGGTTCGTCGAGCCGGTGCTGTCATGGTAATCGACGAGGAGACAGCGCCCCTCGCCGGGAAAGCGCACGGCTCGTCTGGCACATTCCAGCCACCGCTCGAATCCATCGTACGGCTCGACCATCTCCCAAATCCTTTTATTTGTCGCTTTAGCCGGTTCGGTGGAAGGGACGGCATCGCTGCCGGCAACCGCCAGTTCCTGAACATAATCGCCGCCCCAGGCAATCGGCATCTCCAGGGTAATGTGCGGCAACTCCATCTTCGCCAGCCAGTTCTTTCCATCCGTACGCAAGTTTCGATGGTTCACGACGTGCAGCAACTTCCCGATACCGGACGGATCCCACCCGTAGCGGACCGGCGTGCCGAAGGTCACCATGTCGAGGAGAACTCCATGAAGGGGCGACGCAGTCGCGAGCATGGATTCAACGAGCTTGATCGTGTCGGTCAGTTCGCTCTGATTGGCCTGGCCGGCATACTGGGTGAGGATCTCGAGAAACCGCGGCCGACCGGTGATGGGACTCGGGCAGAGAAGATTCGACACAAGCGCCAGGATCAAGCCGGCTTGCCCATGAGCCTGCAGCAGAATCCGATGCCCCTTCCCCAAATTTTGCTGTTTACAGACCTTGTGCAGGTCGGCGAGCAAGGACACGGCGGCGAGTGCCCGTCCAAGATGGTGGTGCTCCGACGTCCAGAGCAACCGGTAGCAGGAGATCTGGTGAGCCAGGTTTCTATTGATCGCTGTCCTGAACGATTGAACATAGGTTTCGGTAAAGTTTCCCGCGTCACCGATCTGTTCATCCAGAAGATGTTTGGTTCCGTCATCGTCGGCAAGCGGCGGCTTCAATCCACCCGGCAACAACGGGATCCCATTACTTTCCTCGCGCATGGCGGCGAGCAAGGCATCGAGCCCCGACACACCTCGTGAGTAGCCTCGTTTGAGCCCACCGCCCTCATCCAACCGCTGCATGCCGAACACATCGGTACCGTGGAGCGAACCATGGAGAAAGATAATGGCTGCGACACCGGCCCGAGACAGGCTCGTCCCACACTGGGCCAGCGCCTCGCCCCATTCCGGCGAATCCGGAGAGACGGCGTCCCCCAGATCCGCTACCCGCAAGCGCTCACCGGGATTTTTCCGTGACAGCTCGTCATGCTGAAAATTATTCTCGATCGGCATGAGGAACTACATATCCGATAACAGTTCACGGCTGCAAGGAGACCGGCTGCGGTCATGGAGTACGGGCTGCAGAGGTTTCCTGATCTGTGGCGGGCTTCATTGGAATGCGATTCTTCGGCATGACGGCGGTCGCCGTGCAGATCTTCTTCTCTTCATCGATCCGGCGATCGACGATCTTCACGTCGTGCAGGTATTCCTGAACGATTTCCTCGCGAATCAATTCGATGTCCTGTTCGCTCTCCCGTCCCGACCGCTCACGAACCCGATCGGTCAGATGTTCCTTGACCAACACACGGATCTGCTTGGCCAAATCCGTCCGAGCTGACAGTTCCGATACACGCTGACAGACGACTCGGCCCTTGGTGAGATCTCCCTGACCGTTCCCCACCCAATAGTGATCCGACGAATAGCCGCCATGACTCGCGTCAGCAGCTTGTGTGGGGGGAGAAAACATTCCCCCAACAAGCCAAAGGCCCACGACCGCGGCGGTGATGTCACCGGTGTGCTTCAACTTGCTTCTCCACAGCCCCACGGATCTCCCGAGTCCAATCCCGGAAGTGCTTACCTGTACTGAGGGCGCGGTGATCGGGACGAACCACCATGAATGATTTCGTTCGGCGTGCGTGGCGCACCTGATCCCCCTGGGGGCGGAACCAACTCATGGGTCGGCATGCGACCCGGCCTGCTCCCAGGCCTCGGTGGGACAGGCGGTGCATGGGGCTGCCTGTAGGTGATGGCCTGTTGCGCGATCGCGATATGCGGATTACTCGGAGCAAGGCCGATGGCGCTATTGAGCAAGGCCTGCGGGATGCCGGCCGGCGAGGCGAGCACCCAATTCGTCCATGCTTGCGACACCATGGCGTTCGACTGCACTCGGTTGAGAATTTCTTTTCGTTTTTGCGCGGCTTGCTGAACCTGCTCCGGCGTGGCCGCGTGACTCAGAGTCAGATTGGCGGCATGAAGTTCCTCCTGCAGCCGTTCATTTTCTTGTTTCAGCGCCGCCAATTGCACGCGAGCATCCTCGTTCTCGCGGAGGGCCGTAATCGCTCGCGCCACCTCGTCCGTGTCCATCTGGGCCAAGAGGTCGGCCTTGATCACCACGACATCTCCATCGAGCACGGTGGAGATCTGTTGATTGAGCACGATCACCAATCCAGCCGTATAAGACCGGATTTCGTCTTTGGTGACATCCATATCCCTCACGACGGTCACACTCTCCAGGTAAGTCGCGACTTGCTCGAGTGCGTTCCGCTTGGCCGTCTCGGTCGCGAGTCTGACGGCATCTTCCTTGGTGTCGCGATCCCCCATGCGATGCTCACCATGGGCATTGACGACCCTGACATCAGCGAACGCCGGACCCGAAGCTAGGAACGATGCGAACGCCAGATAAAGGACCATGAACCGGTGAAATGGATAAGACCGAAGGAACACATGACGAGACGGTTGAGGAACTCTTCGACCGGACATTCACTCCCCTTCTCGCTCCGAGCGCGGATGAATACCGTCAGCGGCTTCAGCATAGCACCCGGAAGGTTGTTCCGCCAGCGATCGCCTGATGGCTTCCCCCACCTTGCCTTCCGGAAAATTTGCATGTTAGGGTACCGCTCTAACTTGTAGGATACATGCGGGTGAGACTTCGTCATGATACATCCCTCACGCTATGTTCGCTCGATCCTTTTCGGCCTCCTGACCATCTTGTTTGAAACCGGGGTCTACGCATCTGTGGATGCGGCGTCCCCGCTCGGGAAAGACACCACAGCGCACCGGTCCGGGGCGGAACACGTCATTCTCTTTGTCCTCGAGGGATTCGGCCAAGAGTCGCTCAAGGGCGGCGCGATGCCTATCCTGAGCAAGCTCGTCAAGGACGGGGCGGTGACCTGGTCCGCGAGCGGAGTCAAACCGGCTCTGCGATTGCCCACGATGGCCTCGTTGGTGACCGGCATGCCGGTGGAGAAACACGGAATCACCTGGAACTTCTTCGAATTCAGTCGAGGCTATCCACGCCATCCCAGCCTCTTTGACTATTTGGATTTAAGCGGCGGCCGAGACAGTGCCATCTTTTACATGGATGAGTCCCTCTATCAACTCGCCAAACCGGAACCCTATACAGACTATCAACTCTGCGGGGCCTTGCGGCCCGAATGTGGCTCTCAGAAACTCGTCGCCTACATCCAACAGTATCTTCAAAAGGCGACCAGCGGACATGGATATGGCCATGCCATTCTGTCCCTGCCTCATTTATTGGTGGTTCACCTGCCGGAAGCGGGAAGGGCCGGCGTGACCCACGGCTGGAATTCGAAAGAGTATCGTGAGGCGTCCCGAACGGTGGATGGCGCGATGAAGTCCGTCTTGGACCTCTTCAAGGAATACTCGCTCTTGGATCGTACCGCGGTCATGGTGACCGCTCTCAGCGGGAAAGGGACCGATCCTGGCGCAGAGACCCCGACGACGGACTCGCCGGTCGTTCCCTGGATCGTCTCGGGAGCCGGCATCAAGCAAGGCCGACTCATTCGCCAGCCGGTGTCGATCCTCGATACCGGAGCCACCGTGATGAAGATTTTGGGTCTGGACACTCATACGGAATGGGAGAGCAAGGCGGTGGAAGAAATTTTTCAAACCACGGCGACCGCCTCAACCGCTCGGCCCGTGAAGAAACGCTGATCTCCATGCGCCGCACGACTTGCATGCGACACCTGTTTCTCTCGGTCTTCGGCTTCGTGGCGCTGAACCCGCTCATTCTGCTTGGTCCGGAGAAGGGATTCGCGGGAGACCCGCCGGCCGTCCATCTTAGAGAACACAGTATTACCATCGATGCGACGAAGCTGGTCCCCGTTTCATGGTGGCAAGTCCCCGGCGTGACGCCGTCGATCTGGAATTCCGACCCCGAGTCCCTCGATGCGCCCAAGACATCCGAGCTTCGGGAACTGCGGTTGAAACCGGGCAAATACAAATTCATCAGTTTTACGTTCGATTTTCCCTTTACGGTGACTCTCAACGGCACACTCGATTTTTCAACATCCCTGGATCAATGTATCCAAGGCCGCGGAACACAAACGTTGGTGGTGTCGTGCAAACGCATGTACCCGCACGGCGGGCAGCGCGACCCCTATTACGAACAGAAACCGAACGATGGCTGACCTGCTCGAAGATCTTCTGGAAGCACTCGAAGACGTCGACGATGCCACCCGTGAAGAAGCGGCGAAGGTGCTCGCCGACAGGGGTGATCCGACCACGCTGAACGCCCTCATCGACGCCTGCAACGATGACTTCTGGTCCGTGCGGGCTCATGCCGGTTGCGGCCTCGCGAAAATCGGCGGGACGAAGGCGGTGGAAGCCCTGATCTGTCTGTTCAACGACTCCATCATGGAAGTTCGCGATCAGGCGGTGGAGGCCATGGCCAAGATGGGTCCGGCCGTGCTCGATCGTCTGGTGACGGCCCTGAAAGACGAACGTTGGCGCGTGCGCGAACATGCAGCGAAAGCAGCTGGGAAGCTCAAAGACCCACGGGCCGTCGAGGCGTTGATCGTCGCTTGTCGCGACCGGGACGGGGCCGTCAAGAGCGCAGCGGCGGAAGCCTTGGGCAAAATCGCCGACCCCAAAGCCATTCCGGCCTTGATCAAACTGTTTCGGGATTCTTCGAAAATCGTGCGCGAGACCGCCGGAACGGCGCTGGTCTATATCGGACATCCCTCGGTCGATCCGTTGATCGACAGCCTCACTGACAAAGACTTCGTGGTTCGATGTCACGCGGCTCGCGCGTTGGGAGGCATGACCACGGACTATCAAATCGGCAGGTCGTGGGTACGGGACGCCAAGGTCGTGGACGCCTTGATCGGCGCCTTGAAGGACCCGGATCGGGCCGTTCGCGAAGACGCGACCATCGCGTTAGGCATGATCGGTGATTCGCGGGCCATCGACGCGCTGATCGAAGCCATGAAAGATGGAGCCGTCAAGCGCCATGCCATCGCCTCGCTCGGCATGATCGGCGATGCGCGCGCCTTGCCGGCCGTGTTGAACGCCTTGAAGGGCAAAGGCATCAAACAGGAAGGCTCTCCGACACCGGGGTGCATCGTCAGCGAGGATGCGTTCATCAAGGAGGCCGCGGCCACGGCCCTCGGTCAGTTTCGCGATCCTCGCGTGATTCCGGATTTGATCATGTTGCTGAAGGACGGGGTGTTGCGGGAGAAAGCCGCGGCGGCCTTGGCGGTGATCGGAGACGCGGCCATCGAACCGCTGATTGCCTTCCTCTATGATCCTAAAGCGTCTGAGGTCGAGGCTGAAAAGGAACGGGTGCTGTCGTACGCATCCGTTCGACTGACGGCGAAAGACGCCTTGAAGCAGATCACCCTCGATACGTTGGAAAAACTCGGCTGGACGCCTCCTGATGAAGTGGTGGAAATCAGCTCGAGCCAGGCCGACAATCTGCGCGTCGATCGGCCGCTAGGGCAAACCGGTCGCTTTGGCCCGTCCGGCGACATCGCGTGAGCGCCTCCGGCATGCATATGGGGACTCCATCAAGCCCGAGGCGCGAGAACGAGTTTTGCGCCCAGGTGAATCCCGTCGTAAGCCCGATACCAGCATGACCGATGCAGTAACCGAACAGATCGCCGCGCTCAGGGACCAGGATTGGGCTGTTCGCGGTGAAGCGGCCGGCCTCCTCGGCACCTTCAAAGATCCTCGCGCAGTGATGCCGCTGGTCGCTCTCCTGCGGGACCGGGACCGTTCGGTACGAGAGGCGGCGATTGACGCGTTGCGCTCGATCGGAGCCCCGGCGGTGGAAGCGATAGGAATCTGCCTTGCCGAACCGGATCTCTCGGTCCAGGAATCGGCCTCGGCCATCTTGGCCGCGATCGCCGATGAGCGGGCGCTGACTCCCCTCATCAAGGCTCTGCGCAGCAGCGACTGGATCGTTCGGATGCACGCGGCCAAAGCCTTGGGTCGCGTCCGGCACGCGGACGCGATTGAGCCGCTCATTCCACTGCTGCAAGACAAGGTCAAGGCGGTTCGCGAAGAAGCGGTTGCCGCTCTGGCCGCCATCGGCGACGCGGCGATTCCATCCCTCTTGAAGGCGTTGCAGCATGAGGACTGGCTCGTGCGTCTTCATGCAGTGGAGTCGCTCGGGAAGGCCAAATCAAAACGGGCCGCGGAACCCTTGTTGTCAGTGCTGTTCAACGATCGAGATTCGGCGGTTCGCGAAGATGCCGTGCGAGCCCTTGGCGAGATCGGCGACCCGCGGGCCGTCGACTTCCTGTTCACGGCCATGCAGGAGCCTGGACTGAGGACCTTGGCGGTCGAAGCACTCGGCCGAATCGGCGATCCGCGAGCGGTTCCAAAGCTGATCGACGTTCTCACGGGAGCGGGGCCTCCGGAAGTGACGAGGACCGTGGCAGGCTGTGGAGACCAATGGAACGAGGAAATGATCACACGAGGCGCGGCGGCACGGGCACTGGGCGAGATCGGTGACGAGCGGGCGATCCCGTCGCTCGTCGCGGCACTGGGGCCGACGTTTACCAGGGCGGAGGCCGCCACGGCCCTGACGAGATTCAAATCGAAGATCGTTCCATTCCTTCTGCCGCTGTTGAACGAGCCTCGCGATGAAAATGTCCTGTTTCACATCCGTGAGATATTGGCGTCGGCGGGGTGGAAACCCGGCAGACGATCATGGACCTCATGAAAACAGCCTGCAGGACGTAGGCTGTTGCGCCACTGAAGAACGCCATGCCGAAAGAAACGATTGAGACGCTGGTCTCCGAGTTGATCCATGAAGAGGATTGGCGCCGCATGCGAGCGACGGCGGCTTGCGTGGCCGGGGGTCCCCGGTCGGTCCAGGCGCTCATCGAGGCGTTACGGTCCGGACCCACGGAGTTGAAAAAAGAAGCGGCCGCGATGTTGGCTCGTCTCAAGGACCCTCGGGCCGGAGTCGCGCTGGTCGGCCTGCTCGATAGCCACGAAGAGATCCTTCGGAAGGCGGGCGCGGCCGCTCTTGAGCAGATGGCGGGGGTCTTGGACACGGATACGGCGCGCGCACTGGTCGCCTTGCTGCCGAAAACCCCGGAAGGAGACAAGCAAGAAGTCTTGACCCATCTGATCGGAGCGATTCCCACGTCGGTCCTTCCCCTGTGCGAGATGCTCCATCATCCCGACCAAGATGTCCAGGTCGCGGCGGCATTGATGCTGGATCAATTGTTGGACCCACGTTCCCTCGATGCCTTTATCGAGGCGATGGGCAAACCGGCCGTCCGGGATATCGCCGTCGGAACATTGAAGAAGCTGAGCGCGATCCGCGAACGGATCGATACGGCGTTCAACGCGTTGCGGGCGGTCGAGGGTGCCAGCGAGCGCGAGGAGGCGCGCATGGCGACGATCATCGACCTTCTTGGGATCGGACGGCCGAGCGTGGAACTTCTCATCGAATATCTGGAAGACGACGACTGGCTCGTACGGGAGGCTGCGGCCGATTTACTGGGAAAAATCGGGGACGTCCGGGCCGTCGCCCCGCTGATGAAGCGGCTGGAACAGGACAAGGATACCGGGGTCAAAGAGTTGGCGATCAAGGCACTCGGACTGATCGGGGATGCGCGCCCCACTCAGCTCTATCTCGACGCCATTCCCATCCGTCCACTGCGGGTGTATGCCATGGAGGCCTTGGCCAAGATTAAGGACGTGGGGGTCCTGCGCCCACAGAAAGAACTTTTTGACCGGCTCCGAACGGATCGTGACGGCCTCGTGGCCTATAATGCCGGTCTGATCGCCGACAAGCTCGAAGCCATGGAAGCGGTGGAACGCCAATCCACCGAAGAGGACCACGAGCATGACTGAACACAAAGCATCCGAACGGATCGAGCAACTCATTCATGCGTTGCACGACGACAACGAAGCGTTGCGCGAGCACGCGATCGCGAGCCTGGGCCAAACCGGCCTTGAGGCGCTTCCCCGATTGATCGACCTGATGGCCGACGAGGATGCGGTGATTCGGGAAGCGGCGACCAGTGCGGTGGTACAGATGGGTCCTTCCGTCGTCGACTCGATGATCGACGCCTTACAAGACGATTCGTGGGCGATCCGAGAACAGGCGGCTTCGGCCCTCGGCAAGTTGCGGGACCGACGCGCCGTCGATCATCTGGTCAGGGCGATCAAGGACCGTGACGGCGCGGTGCGGACGGCAGCCGTGTGGGCGCTCGAACGGATCGGCGATTCCCAGGCCGTGCCCGGTCTGATCGACGCGCTCATGGACGGCACTCTGCGCGAGGACGCGGCCCGCGTGTTGAAGAAAATCGGCGATGTGCGGGCGGTCGAGGCGTTGATCGACGGGCTTCTGGGCTCCAATTGGATGGTTCGTCGCCATGCGGCGGAAGCTCTGGGCAAAATCGGCGATCGCCGAGGCATCAGTCCGTTGATCGAATCGTTGAGGGACGAAGATTGGCTGGTGCGGAGGAATGCCGCCGAATCACTCGCGCGGCTCGGCGCGAAAGAAGCCATTCAGCCCCTGCTGGAGCTGCGTGAAGACGAGAACACCATGGTTCAGGAGACCGTTGAAGCCGTACTGGCCAGTCTCGGCTGGACACCCGAATCGCGATAACTCAAACCAATAGAGGATACAGGCCATGGCAGATGAAGCGCCGAAACTCATTCAGATCGCCCCGAAAGGCGGAGAGAAAAAAGACGGTTTCAACTTGGTGACCGAACGGGTGGTCGCGGTCAATCCCGAGAGCAAACAGCTCGAGGTCGAACTCCTGGCATACGACGGCAAGACGGTCGTTCTGGACGTCGCCGAGGAAGCGTGGGAGGATCTCGCGAAGATCAAGGCGGGAGACGGCGCCACGATCCGCGTGGTGGAAGAAGGCGGGAAGCGGGTTGCCAAGGGCTTTAGGGTTCGCCCCAAAGATCCGAACACCGCCCGAGCCGACGCCATGCTGCTCGATCTGCGGGATTCACACTGGTTGAACCGAAAGTACGCGGCGGAAGTTCTCGGTGAATTGAAAGATCCGCGCGCCGTCGATCCCTTGGTGACGGCGTTGAACGACGAGGTCGGTGACGTGCGGCAACGGGCCTATGATTCGCTGATCAAACTCGGGCAACCCTCCGTCCCGTCGCTCATTCCGCTCCTCGTGTCCGAAGAAGACGAAATTCGTCAATCCGCGACCGAGATTCTTCGGAAGATCGGCAAACCGGCGGTCGAACCGTTGGCCACCGCGTTGACCGATGCCGATGACCGGCTGAAGACCCGCATCATGAAAGTGCTCGATCGAATGGGGTACAAACCGAAAACGAGGGAGCAGACCAAGACCGAGCTGCCGAGGTTGACCTAACCCCCTCACCCTGCATGCTTGGGGTTTCGGGCCATGCGCCCCACCGAGACATGCTTGAAGCCGGCGGCCGCGACGCGTTCAGGATCATAGATGTTTCGAAGGTCCAGCAAGACCGGAGCCCGCATGACCGACTTCAACTTCTCAAAATCCAGGTTTCGAAAGACATTCCACTCGGTCATGATCACCAGAGCGTCGGCTCCTTCAGCCGCATGATAGGAATCCCGGCAGGGCTGGAGCTCGGGCATCATTTGACAGGCTTCGGCCAGGGCCTCCGGATCGTACGCGCGAATGCTCGCGCCCTCCGTGAGGAGAACGCGACCGATCGCCAAGGCCGGGGCTTCTCTGAGATCGTTGGTGTTCGGCTTGAAGGAAAGGCCGAGCATCGCCAGCGTTTTCCCTTTCAGTCCCCCTACCGCCTCCCGAATCTTGTCGATCATCTGTCTTCGCTGACTGTCGTTCACCCGTGAAGCGGCGGAGGCGATCTGCATGGGATATCCGTGGCGCTCGCCGGTCTGAATGAGGGCCGCCAAATCCTTGGGAAAACAGGACCCGCCGAAGCCCGGTCCGGCATGAAGAAACTTGCCTCCGATTCGGTGATCGAGCCCCATGCCCTTTGCCACGAGCTGGACATTGGCGCCGACTTTTTCGCACAGGTTGGCGATCTCGTTGATAAAGGAAATTTTGGTCGCCAGGAAAGCGTTCGACGCGTACTTGATCAACTCGGCGGTCGGCACATCGGTCACCACGATCGGTGTTTCGATCAAATAGAGCGGGCGATAGAGATCCTTCATGATGGCGACCGCTTGATCGCTGTCCGCGCCGATCACCACGCGGTTCGGCCGCATGAAATCCTCGATGGCCGACCCTTCTCGAAGAAACTCCGGATTCGAAACCAGATCGAACCGAAACGCATCCGTCTGGGCGTTCGTGATGACCTCGCGAAGTGTTGCGCCGGTCCCGACCGGAACGGTGGACTTGGTCACGATCACCTTGTAGCCGGTCATGTGACGCGCGATCCCTTTGCCGACCTCTTCCACGTACGAGAGATCGGCGGAGCCATCGCCCCTCGGCGGAGTCCCGACGGCGATGAAGATGACCAGCGCCTTGTCGACCGCCTTGGCAATGTCCGTCGTAAAACTCAGCCTGCCTTCTTTGACTCCCTTGGCGACCAGTTCGGCAAGCCCGGGCTCATAAAATGGGACCTCACCCTTCTCAAGCTTCTCGATTCTACGGCTGTCGCTGTCCATGCAGGTGACGTGGACGCCGAACTCGGCAAAACATGCGCCGGTCACGAGTCCGACGTAGCCGCTTCCGATCACACTGATGTGCATGGGCCCTCCTTGATAGCATTACGTAATTCGTCCGAAAGTATAGCAACCCTGCACGCCGGCGAGCAACGAATTCCCGGTTCCCACGGCTCCATACCGGTCCACCTTGCTTCGTTGACTCTCGGAAAAGGCCTTGAGTACAATCCGACGCCGCTTTCGATTCAATTCAGGAGAAGCACGTCGTACCCCATCCGATCGATGAGTCTTCACGCTCCACGAATTCCCCGTTGGTTTTTGCTCGTGACCGCTCTCGTGACCGGCGCGGTCGTGATGGCCTTGGAGATCCTCGGCAGTCGATTGCTGGCTCCGGTATTCGGCAGTTCGTTGTTCGTCTGGGGCGCGTTGATAGGAGTGATCCTGGCCGCCATGAGCAGCGGGTATGCATTCGGCGGATGGGTCTCCGACCGTTACACCGGCGGACGGGTGCTGGCCGGCCTGTTGCTCTTTTCAGGAAGCTGGACGTTTCTGGTCGCGTGGGGAAACCAGCCCATTCTGTTCGAGATTGAAAAAATGGTGCAAGACCCTCGCTGGGGGCCCTGTCTGGCGGCAACCGTACTTCTTGCTCCTCCCGCCTTCGGACTCAGCGGCGTGTTGCCGGCCATGTTGCGATTGGCGGTCGCGGACATGGATCACCTCGGTCGACAGACGGGCCGCATGATCGCCCTGTCGACCGTGGGGAGCCTGGCGGGAACCTGGGGCACGGCATTCTTTCTCTTGTCGTGGCTCGGAAGCCACTCGCTGATGGCCTGGCTTGCCGGCATTGAGGTCGGACTTGGAATCCTGTGGTTGATGCAGGGAACCTCCGCTCGCCCATCGGCCCTCCTGCTTGCGGTTGGGTGCTTCACGCTCTTTGGAACCCTGTCGCTCCATCCGCTTCAACGATTGAAGGCTCCCGTCTATCAAGAAGAGAGTCCGTACCAGCAGGTCCGGATCCGGGAAGATGATCTGTTCCGCTACCTGGTATTGGATCGAACCTTTCATGCCACCATGTGGAAAGCCGACCCTGCCTATCTCTTTCTTCCGTACAGCCAAATGATGGTGTCTTCGCTGGCTTTGGTGGCCGAGCCCAAACGCGGGCTCATTCTCGGTCATGGTGGAGGATCGTTGGCGAAGTGGTTGGCGCGGCATTGGCCCGCGTTGGAGTTGGATATCGTGGAGTTCGACCCGGTCGTCGTCCGAATGGCCGAAGCCTACTTTGATTATCGCCCGCCGGCCAATCATCATGTCTTTGTGAAGGATGGTCGGGCTTTTCTGAACGCAACGGATCAGACGTACGATGTCATGTGGATCGATGCCTTCGCGCGGGACATGATCCCTTTCCATCTCACCACGGCGGAGTTTTACTCCTTGGTACGTACCCGCCTGAACCCGGAGGGAATCGTCGCGGTCAATCTGGCGTCATCCGGCAAAGAAGGTGACCTCGCTCGAGCCGCCGCCGTGGTCCAAACCATGCGACAAGCCTTTCCGGTCCTCGCCACCTTCGCGGTCGAGGGTCCGTGGAAGACCGGAATGACCCCGGCCAAGAACCTGATCTTCTTTGGGGGACATCTCATTGAACAGGAATCGGTGGACAGTCTTGTGGCAAAGATCACCGACATGGCGATGAATCAGCGCTTGCCGATGGAAGTCATCGCGTTGTTGAGCACCCGACGGACCGAGCCTTGGCCACCCGGCGTCGTCCTGAGCGACGATTTTGCTCCGTACGATCTCCTCCTGGGACAAGAACGATCGCAATTGGGAGATTAGAAATGAGCATCTCTGGAACTATTCGCCAGGATGCGGAGCAGGCCGAGGAGTTTCCGGCTCATGGCAGCCGCTCCAGGTGTGAATGTTTTGAACGCCGCCCTCGACGAGCAATCGAAGCACTTCCGTGATTTCCGCCTGTCTTTTCAGGAAATACCGGGCGGACGAACCGTTTTTCTTGCCGACCCTCACGGTCAGAACGCGGTGGTCCCGCAACGCGAAGACATCTTCATCGGTTTCATCGTCACCCACGTAGAGCGCCGTGGCACAGTCGAGCCGGCGCATGGTCTCCAACAACGCCGTGCCCTTGTGCGACGCCGTCGGCGGCATCACATTCACGACGGATTTCCCAAGGACGATGCGAGGAGGAGGAGACAATTCGGCAATGATTCGAGAAATCAGCGCCCGCGCCTCGTCACGCTGATCGACCGTGCGATAGTGGAATGAGAGTGAATAGGACTTATTTTCGACGGACACACCGCTTTGAATCAGCTCGTCGTGAAATCGATCGCCGACCAATTGCAGCCATGAAGAACAGGTCTCTCGGACATGCCGCATATCCTCCTCGGCGGTATGAGGACCTTCTGAGCCATGATTTCCGATCAGATGCGTCACGGCAGTCCCGACACGCGATCGCAAATCCTCCACGGAGCGCCCCGAGATAATGGCGGTCGGCGCTCGCTTCCCGAGTTCCTCGAGCCAGAGCCGGATAGGCCGCGAAAGCCTCGCCGTATGATGCTCTCGAACGATTTTCGATAAGGTCCCGTCGAAATCAAACGCATAGAGAGACCGTCCCTTCAGGAGGGACCCAAGATCGCGTTTTCCGTTTTCCGTCAATAAATAGTCCATCGTTCATCCGTCATCTCAGCAGGCTCGGCCGCCGCACCTGTTTCATGACTCGTTCCTTTTGTCTCATCCTGGCGGCATCGATGAGCATACGACCGGCCCAGCGATACACATTGAACTCCTGGATCAGGCCGCGCATGCTTTGCATCCTGGCACGCTGCTCCACCTTCGGCATCGTCAAGCCCAGATGGAGCGCAGCCGCGAATTGATCGATGTCGTAGGGATTGATGACGACCGCCTCCGTGAGTTCCCGAGCCGCTCCGGTGAATTGACTCAGAATCAAGACTCCTTGCTCATCGTCGCGGGCGCCGACGAACTCCTTGGCCACGAGATTCATGCCGTCATGGAGACTGCTGACCACGCAGAGATCGGCTCCGCGGTAACATTCATAGACCTCCGCCGGCTCATGATGCTGAATGCGCAGACAGATCGGCTCATAGCCGTCATGCCCAAAGCGCTTGTTGATCTGCTCGGCCAATGCAGAGACCTGACTGGTAAAATGGTGATACTGTTCGATGACCGAACGGCTCGGAGCGGCGATCTGAAGAAACGTAAACTTCCCGATCCACTCCGGTTGCATCTCCAAGAGACGTTCCACGGCCATGAACCGTTCGAGGATGCCCTTGGTGTAATCGAGGCGCTCGACCCCAAGACCGATAAGGCGATCACGGGGCATCCCATACGCCTCCCGCAGTCTGTCTCGACATTCTTGAACCGGCCGTTGATTGCGGATCCATTGCGAAGGCCATTCGATCGAGATCGGATAAGGATTGACCGCCGTCATCTTGCCCCCGTAGGAGACCGTGGAGCTGTTTCGATCGATGCGCGCCTCAAGCAGGCGATCGACGCTGTCGATGAAGTTATTGCAATGCACGCGGGTGTGAAATCCCAGAATACTGCTTCCAAGCAGCCCTTCCAGAATGTCCTCCCGCCAGGGACAGATGCCGAAGCTTTCCGCATTCGGCCACGGGATGTGCCAAAACATGATGATCGTGGCGGTCGGCAAGCGATCGCGGATGAGTTTAGGAAGCAGGGCAAAATGGTAATCCTGCACGAGCACGACCGGATTGTCGGTCGTCGCCTCTTCGTAAACGGCTTGGGCGAATCGCTCATTGACGGCCACGTAATGTTTCCAGTCCGATGAACGAAACGTGGGCCGGACGTGGGCGATATGGCAGAGCGGCCACAACCCCTCGTTGGAAAACCCATAATAGTATCCGGACTCTTCCTCCGCCGTGAGCCACACACGCCGAATTTGATACGAAGGATTCGATGGCGGCACGCTGACATGGCTCCGGTTATCCACCACGTCCCGATCGGCGGATCCGTTCCCGTGCGCCACCCAAATACCGGAACAGGCGCGCATCACCGGCTCCAAGGCCGAGACCAGCCCGCTTGCCGGCACCTGCACCGTCACGCTTTGCCCTTGCCAATAATGGGCGTAGGGTTGCCGATTGGACACAATCAGCACCTGATCGCCGGCGAATTGCTCGTGAAGAATCGACTTGAGGCTGGCCGGAGTCCATGAAATCTGACTCTCATCTCGCATGCGACGATCGGACTCGAGCGCTTCCACCAACGACCGCAAGTCCTTCGCCAAGGGCTGAAGTTCAGGCGGATGTTGCTCATGTGTCAGAGGATTCAGCAGTCGTTCTCCCTTGACCATGGCACGGACGCCGGCCACCCACTCTTTCCAGCTGAAGTGTGCGACCAGCAAGGTCACCAATGAAATGACCGCCGTCAGCCCCGCGAACAAATAGAACACATACCGTTTCGTATCGCTGCTCCGTTGTTGGATGAACCGCATGTCGTGGAGCAGGAGAAGACGTCCGATCCGGCGCCCGTTGGATTCGATGGTGGCCGAGGTGATATGGAGCGGTCCACTGCTGAACGACCGCACGGCGGAAGCGTTGGGCGCGAGATCGAGCGTATCCTTACAGGTGACATCTTGCGGGTAGGCCTGCGTCTCATAGAGCAGGCGGTTCTCGAGGTCGCAAAAACCCAGCGCGTACAACCGCTCATCTTGAAGGATCCGTGTAAAATAGGCCAGAATCTTTCCCTTTGAATTGGAGACCAGGAGATCCGCGAGCGGCCCCTCCATCGTATTGACCATGAGTCTGGACCGCATATCGAGATCGCGGACAAACCATTTCAATTCGAGTGAGTCGACGAGGGGAATGACCCCGTAGGCGATCACGGCCAACAGGATCACCAAGGGCAGCACAAACCGTAGTGAGAGCGCGAACAGCCTCATGGAAACAAGTTAGTTTACTTTCGTGGAGAAATCAAATATGGTCAAGCCGTGTACCAGTACGGACTCATCGGAAACTGCCAAATCTCCGCACTGATAAGCACCCACGGATCCGTCGAATGGCTGTGCTTGCCAAGGCCGGATAGCCCTCCGGTCTTCGGCAGGATCTTGGATGAGGATGGCGGCCAGTTTTCCATCTCCCCCGCCGTCCCGCCGTCGGAAACGACCACCACGCAGCGATATCTGCCGAATACCAATATTCTCATCACGACCGTCTCGCTGCCCAACGGCGATGCGTTCCAGATCACCGACTTCTGCCCTCGTTTTCTGCAATATGGTCGGGTCTATCGACCGGCCGCCTTATTTCGGATCGTCGAGCCGCTGAGCGGATGCCCCTCCATTCGCGTCTGTTGCAAGCCGGTTTCCGGATGGGACAAGACACCGGTTCGATTTGTCCGGGGGAGCAGCCATCTCCGATACGAGATGCGAGGGGAGTACCTGCGGCTCCTGACCAACATGCCCCTCACGTATCTCTGCGAGGAAACGCCGGTCGTGCTGACCTCGAAGATGTATTTCGCATTGACATGGGGGATCGGGATCGAAGATGACCTCGTCAAAGTCAGCCACGAATTTTTGGATCAGACGACGAAATACTGGCGGACATGGGTGAAGCATTGTTCGATTCCCGTCGTCTATCAAGAAGAGGTCATCCGCTCGGCCCTCGCGCTCAAGCTCCACTGCTACGAAGATACCGGAGCGATCCTTGCCGCGCTGACCACCAGCCTTCCGGAGGAGCCCGGCGGTCCTCGCAACTGGGACTATCGCTATTGCTGGTTGCGCGACGCCCACTTTTCGCTCTCCGCGTTTTACAACCTGGGCCACTTCGAGGAAATGGAAGGCTTCCTGAAGTTTCTGCTCAACGTGGGCTATGCCTACGAACAATCGCATGATCGGTTGGCGCCGGTCTATACGCTGAGTCAGGACCTCCCTCTCCCGGAAACGGAACATGCCAATTGGCAAGGTTTCCTTGGGAGCCGACCGGTGCGGAGCCACAATCAGGCGGCCGAACATGTGCAAAATGACGTCTATGGCGAGATGATTCTCACCTTGGCACCCGTCTTCTTCGACAACCGTTTCTTTGACTTGCGGACCAAGGACCACGAAATGCTGGTAGCCAATTTGGTCCGTCTGTGTGAGCGAAGCATCTCCCAGCCGGATGCCGGTCTGTGGGAAATCCGGAACGGCTGGAGGGAACATTCGTTCACGAATCTCATGTGTTGGGCCGGTCTCGATCGAGCGTTCCGCATGCAGCGAGCCGGGTTCCTACGGGACTTGGGCACCGATCTTGAGCGGGCACGTTCCAGGGCGGCGGATGCCTTGCTTCGCGCGACGAAAGACAAAGTCGTGCGAAACGGACCGGCCGACGACAGTTACGACGCTTCCTTAGCGCAACTGGCGATTCTGGGATTTCCGGATCGAGAGGTCTGTGATACGACCGTCACGCAGATTAAACAGGTCCTCGCGCTACGCCGCGACGGGCAAGAAACCGGCTTTTTCTTCCGCTACCTGAGGGAGGATGACTTTGGGAAGCCGCAGTCGAGTTTTGTCATCTGCTCATTCTGGGTCGTTCAAGCGCTGGCGAAACTCGACCGCCTGGCCGAAGCGAAGCAGATCATGAGCCAGATCCTCACGGGATCAAACCGCGTCGGGCTGTTCGCCGAACACTTTGTGCCGGACACCCGCGTCCAACTCGGGAACTTCCCCCAAGCGTATTCCCACGTGGGACTGATCAACGCGGCCTTCGCTGTCAGCCCTCCATGGAGCGACGTGCTCTGACGGTAAGCCGATCACCCGCCCTTCCCACTTCGACTCCATCCGTCTCGAGGTAGAAACGGCGCCATGAATTGTACGGCATTGATCCACCTGAGATTCTTTTGGACTAGGCAAGTGAGTGCCCCGACACGATGGTCGCTGCCCGAACCGGCAGGCGACGCGATTACGGGGTCGGCAGAGGAATCCTGATCTTCCTGTTAATTCTTATTTCGACAGAGTAGGCCGAAAGAACTGCCCAAGGCGAGACCGCCGAGGAAGGTCAACCCAAGAATCACACCGAGCAGAGAGGTCGGCGGCCCCGCTTGGCGGCGGATATATCGGCGGGCTTGGGAACCGACCGTCGCCTCGCCGCCCATCCAGTCGCGCGGGTCGTCAACCTGTGAATCAGTCCGAACATCAACGGATTTCATGCCTGTTTCCCTTCATCAAGCGCGATACATTCATCGATCAGCTGCTCCAATTCATCCAATTCCTGCTGTCGCACGTCAAGAAACCGAACACCGAACGTTCGATCGACCGTCCACTGGACGCGAGCCTGCTCGATCAGAATCGGAGTGTCGTCTCCCGGGACGATCAGCTTGACGGCGATCTGCGTGCCCGGCTGGACATCGAGAGAGCTTTCGATTCGCGCACCGCCAAGCGAGAGGTCCCGGGCCTCTCCTTCCACCTCATGAGAATTGGCCCGAAGCAAACTTTTGACTTGAGCGGGAACTCGACGGTGGCGGCGTCGCTCCATGGGGTTAGAATACCGCTTTTACCGGAAAAAAGCACCTGCCGGTCGTTCAAGTTGCTGATTGTTCAAGCATTCTCTTGCAACTCGCCGAATCTTTTCGATAAGGTACGGCACGATGGACCAAGTTCGTCCGCGCCAGATCCTGCTTGCCTGCGCGAGCGGTCTGCTCTTGCCGTTCTGCTTTCCGAAGTTCGATCTGGGATTGCTGGCCTGGGTCGCCCTCATTCCCCTTCACCTCGCCCTCGATCAATGTTCGAAGCCGCGGGCCTTTTGGATCGGCTGGTTGAGCGGCCTCATCGGCTTCACCGGCGTCATGGCCTGGGTCGTCACCGCCATGACGACCTATGGCAAGGTTCCCGAAGCAATCAGTTACGCCATCTTGTTGCTGCTCACCGCCTACCTCGGCCTCTATGTCGGGGTCTATAGCCTCGCCGTCGTTTGGTTGCGCGAACTCATCCCCCGCTATGGAATCTTCTTCGCCCCTTGCTTCTGGGTTGCGCTGGAGTTGTTTCGGACTCATTTGCTCTCCGGCCTTCCCTGGTGTCTTCTGGGATACTCGCAATATCGTGAATTGGACTTGATTCAAATCGCCGACCACACAGGAGTGTACGGAGTCTCCTTCTTGATCGTGCTGGTGAATCTGGCCTTCGCCGAGCTGTTCCTGTGGATCATGCCGTTTTTCAGGGGATTTCACCCGGTCAAACTTCCTTGGGAGCTGCTCACGACGGCCGCAGCTTGCATGCTGCTTTCCTGGTTCTACAGCTCCGCGGTCCTGAGCGACCGAGATCTACAAAACCCGAGAACGGCCATTACCGTGGGCGTCGTCCAGCCGAATATCGACCAAGCCGTCAAGTGGGACGCGTCATTCCGAGACGAGACCATGCGGCGGTTCGACCGCCTGACGACCAAACTGGGAACCGGTATGGACTTGATCGTGTGGCCGGAAGCCGCCACGCCGTTTATCTTGGAACGTGAAAAAGAGTATCAGTTGCAGCTGATCACATGGGCCGAACGGGCGCAGGCGCCGATCCTCCTCGGGAGCCCGGCGTTGAGATTCTACCCCGATCGCCGCCCCTACCTGTTGAACAGCGCCTATCTGTTGGCACGGGACGGCACGGTGCTCGGCCGCTATGACAAGCATCATCTCGTGCCGTTCGGAGAATACATTCCCTTCAAAACGTCTCTCTTGTTCTTCCTCGATAAACTGGTCGAGGGCATCGGGGATTTCGAGGCAGGGCCGGGGCCGACGACTCTTTCGTTCACCCCGAAATCATGGAGCACGGATCGTACCGGAGGCTCCAGACCTGCCAAATTCGGCGTGGCGATCTGTTACGAGGTGATCTTCCCCGATCTGGTCCGCCGGTTCGCGGCGAACGGCGCGGAGTTTCTGGTGACGATCACGAACGATGGGTGGTTCGGCCCCTCCTCGGCCCCTGCCCAACACTTTGCCATGGTCGTCTTCCGTTCGGTGGAAAATCATCTGGCCTTCGCACGGGCGGCCAACACGGGGATTTCCGGGTTTATCGATCCCTTCGGACAGATCATCGACGCAACACCCCTGTTCACGGAGCAGGCATTGTACGCCACGATCCCGACCAGGCAAACCCGTACGTTCTATAGCTATTACGGCGACGTGTTCGCCCACGTCTGTGTTATAATCTGCGCGCTTTTGTGTCTGTTCGGGTACTTCCGCACAAAGGAACCAGCCCTGACAGCGATTACCCCGGCATGACTTAAGAAGGAGGATCCTGACATGTTAGAGGAAGTGGAAGTTCGCGTGCGTACCCTTGCCGGCCAAGTGTCTGAACTACGGGGGCATCTTTGACTTCGCCCAGATGACTTCCGAGTTACAAGAACTTGAAGCCCAAATGGGTCAGCCTCAATTTTGGAACGATACCCGTGCCGCCGCTGGAGTGAGCCGCAAAAAGGCGACGATCGAACGAGAGCTGCGGCAGTGGCGGGAAATCGAGTCCAAGATGGATGACTTGGATGCGCTGCTGGAGCTGGCGCACGAGAGCGGTGATTCGGCCCTGGAAACCGAGCTGACGAGCGAACTGAACCAGTTGGAGCCGCGCCTGGCCACACTGCGTGTCGAGCTGCTCCTCTCCGGAGAACTGGACCCCAATAATGCCATCCTGGCCATTCACCCCGGAGCCGGCGGAACGGAATCACAGGATTGGGCACAGATGCTCCTTCGGATGTATGTGCGGTGGGCGGAACAGAAGAAATTCAAGGTAGAAACGCTGGACCTGCTGCCCGGCGACGAAGCCGGCATCAAGAGCGTGACGCTCTCCATCACGGGGCCTTATGCGTATGGATACCTGAAGGCCGAGGCCGGGGTCCATCGTTTGGTGCGCATTTCCCCTTTCGATTCCAATAAGCGGCGGCACACCTCGTTCGCGTCCGTCTTTGTGTATCCTGAACTGAGCGAGGACATCGACGTCGCGGTTGAAGACAAGGATCTCCGGATCGATACGTTTCGGTCAGGCGGCGCCGGAGGCCAAAACGTCAACAAGGTGGAAACCGCCATCCGCATCACGCACTTGCCGACCGGCATCGTCGTGCAATGCCAGAATGAACGGTCCCAGCTCCAGAATCGAAACGGGGCGATGAAAATCTTGAAAGCCCGCCTCT
The DNA here is from genome assembly GCA_002083365.1 of Nitrospira sp. SG-bin1. Taxonomy (NCBI): domain Bacteria; kingdom Pseudomonadati; phylum Nitrospirota; class Nitrospiria; order Nitrospirales; family Nitrospiraceae; genus Nitrospira; species Nitrospira sp. SG-bin1. The sequence continues at coordinate 55,783 of LVWS01000008.1, forward strand.
ATGAATTGGAACAGAAGAAGAAGGAAGCGGAATTCAACGCCATCGTCGGCGAAAAGAAAGACATCGCGTGGGGCAGTCAAATCCGGTCGTACGTGTTCCAGCCCTATCAACTGGTCAAAGACCACCGGACCGGTCATCAACTTGGCGACGTCTCATCCGTCATGGACGGCGACCTCGATGGATTCATCGAGGCTTATTTGAAAAAGAAGCTTGGGAAGGGAAGCGATCAACTCGTGCCGGTCGGCGGACCGGAAGACGATCTCTAGCTGGATTGCTGAAGGGAAAATGGACGAACTGAACGAACAGCGGCAACAGCGGATCAAGAAACTCGAGTTTCTTCGAGCGGCCGGCGTGGCTCCGTACGGCAGTCGGTTCGAAATCAAGGATCGTGCGGGTCAACTCATCACGCTGCACGGCGAGAAGACCAAGGAGATCTTGGAGCAGGAGAAGGTCTCCTGCACAGTCGCGGGACGGGTCGTCGCATTGCGTCGGTTCGGAAAGGCCGGATTTGCCGTACTGCAAGACGGATCCGACCGAGTTCAAGTTTACCTCAAAAAAGACCTGCTCTCCGAACAAGCCTACGCCGTCGTGGAGCAGCTCGATCTCGGCGACTGGATCGGCGTGACGGGAACGTTGTTCCGGACCAAGACGAACGAGTTCACGGTCGAGGTCCATCAGTTGACGTTTCTCAGTAAAGCCCTTCGGCCGCTCCCCGAAAAGTGGCATGGATTGACGGATGTCGAGACCCGATACCGTCAGCGCTATGTCGACCTGATTGCGAATCCGCAGGTCCATCAGATCTTTTCGACCAGGAGCCGTCTCATCGCCGGCATCCGGGCATTTCTCATTGAACGAGGGTTCCTCGAAGTCGAAACCCCGATGATGCATCCCGTTCCCGGAGGCGCTGCGGCCAAGCCCTTCGTCACTCACCATAACGCGCTCGGCGTCGATCTCTATTTGCGGATTGCGCCGGAGTTGTACTTGAAGCGGCTGATCGTCGGCGGATTTCCCCGCGTGTTCGAGATCAACCGTAACTTCAGGAACGAGGGCATCTCGACGATCCACAATCCCGAGTTTACGATGCTGGAGTTCTATGTGTCGTACGCGGATTATCAGGACTTGATCCTGCTCACGGAGGAACTGGTTTCGAGTCTGGCTCATCAAATTTTAGGGAAGACGGTCATTCCGTATCAAGGGCACGAGATCGTCCTCACCCCCCCGTGGCGCCGCTGGTCCTACCACCAAGCCATTCTTGAAGTGAACAGCCTGGATCCGTCGGTCCTTCGCGATCGAGAGAAAGCCTTGGCGGCCGCCACACGGCTCAATGTGCCCGTGGACCCGAAAGCCTCATTGTTCACGATCGTCAATGAAATTTTCGAGGAAACCGTCGAGCCGAATTTGCAGCAACCCACGTTCATCACCGATTACCCGATCGAAATCTCCCCTCTTGCCAGGCGGAAGGATACGGACCCGAGCCTGACCGACCGGTTCGAGCTCTACATCGCCGGCCGCGAAATCGCCAATGCGTTTTCGGAGTTGAACGATCCGTTGGACCAGCGAGAACGATTCGAAGGGCAGGCGGCGCTGCGCGAGGCGGGTGATGAGGAAGCTCATCTCGTCGACGAGGACTTTCTCCGCGCCCTGGAGTACGGCATGCCGCCGACCGCCGGCGAAGGAATCGGGATCGACCGTCTGGTCATGCTGTTTACCGATCAAGCCTCCATCCGCGACGTGGTCCTCTTCCCGCAGCTCCGTCCGGAGAAAGGGTAGGAGTGACCCTCCCCTACGAAATTTTCGTCGGGCTCCGCTACCTGCGCGCCAAACGCCGCAATCGGACGATTTCGCTCAACACGTTCGTGTCCGTGGCCGGCATCACGCTCGGCGTCGCGGCACTGATCGGCACCGTCGGCATCATGACCGGATTCCGGGAAGACATTCAGAGCAAGATCCTGGGCACCACAGCCCATATCATCGTCCAAGAGCGGATGAAGGAACACATGACCGACTATGACCGTCTGACCGACAAGATCCAGACGGTACCCGACGTCGTCGCCGCCACGCCGTTTGTCTTCCGCCAGGTGTTGCTCACCACGCAAAGCGGGGTACAAGGCATCATCCTGCGCGGGATCGATCCGAAACGGGAAGCCAAGGTGACCGAACTCGCCAAAAACATCACGGTCGGACACCTGATCGACCTGCTCACACCGGTGAAAGTGATGCAGGCACCGGCCGACGATCCCCAAGGCGCGCTCCACGCGGTTGAAAAACCGGGGATCATCCTCGGCAAAGAACTGGCGCTCAGACTGGGGGTGTTTGTCGGCGACACGGTCAACGTGGTCTCCCCCGTCGGACCGATCAGCGCGATGGGGATGGTGCCCAAGATCCGCACGTTCGCCGTGGTCGCTCTGTTCCATTCAGGCATGTTCGAATACGATTCCTCGTTCGCCTACATCGAACTCGGCGAGGCGCAGAAGTTTTTCAACCTGGGCACCAGCGTGACCGGAATCGAAGTCAAGGTCACGGACGTGTTCCGTGCGGGAGAGATCGCCCACACGATCGAGCAGGAATTGGGATTCAGCCACGGCGCCAGGGATTGGATGCAAATGAACCGCAACCTCTTCTCAGCCCTGAAGCTGGAGAAGACGATGATGTTTCTCCTGCTGGTCCTGATCACGATCGTGGCTTCCTTCAACATCGTCAGCACCCTGACGATGATCGTCACGGAGAAACAGAAAGAAATCGCGATCCTCAAGGCGATGGGCGCGTCGAAACGCAGCATTAGGCGTATCTTCATGTTGAACGGGTTGATCATCGGGTTCGTGGGGACCGGCATCGGCATTCCGTTGGGCTACGCGTTTCTCTGGTTGATTCAGACGTTCTGGACGTTCGATCCGAGCGTGTACTACATCTCGACCATTCCGGTGCACGTGCTGGCGGAGGACGTGCTGCTTGTGGCGGGGTCCGCCATCCTGATCAGTTTTTTGGCCACCGTCTATCCGGCCAATCAGGCCGCGAAGCTGGAACCGGTCGCCGCCTTGCGGTATGAATGAATACGGAGCAACCAGACGCCGGCAACGAGCCATCGGCTGTCGGATCTGGAAACCGATGACGACGCTTCCTTTATGATCAAAGTCACCAATCTCCATAAGTCCTTCTCGATGGGGTCCCATGACCTGCCCGTCCTCAAGGGGATCAACCTGGAAATCCAGCGCGGCGAACTGGTGGCGATCGTCGGAGCCTCAGGGGCCGGCAAGAGCACGTTGCTCCATATTATCGGGACCCTCGATAAACCGACCGGCGGGACCGTCACGTTCGACGGCCAGGATCTTTTTCGAATGAGTGACATCCAACAAGCGGAGTTCCGGAACAGGCGGATCGGGTTCGTGTTTCAATTTCACCATCTGCTCGCGGAGTTCACCGCCTTGGAAAATGCCTGCATGCCGGCGCTCGTCCAGCGTCGCGAGCCCGTTTTGGTCAAGGCGGACGCGACGACCCTTCTCACGGAAGTCGGATTGGGGCATCGGCTTCATCACAAGCCGGGAGAACTTTCGGGCGGCGAGCAGCAGCGCGTCGCCATGGCCCGCGCGTTGATGCAGAATCCCGACCTGGTCCTGGCCGACGAGCCGACCGGCAACCTCGATACCCACAGCGGAGACGGGCTGTTCGGATTGATGCGCGCCTTGAACAAGACACGCGGCACCACCTTCGTGATCGTGACCCATAACGACAAGCTCTCCTCGCAATCCGACCGCATCATTCACATGCAAGACGGGCAAATCGTCTGACACGCGCAGACACGCATGCCGGAGCATCACGCCAACGGCCATCGGCTTCCGAGACGTCTCGAGGCATTCCCCGGCTTCTACCGCCTGAAGTTCCGATTCGACTTGCTCAGCTAACCGCGATTTCTTGACGAACCGCCATTCCTTCTCTAGACTCGAAAAATTATTCATGTCCTCGAGGACACACATGCGGCGGTCACGGTCGCTTCGTATAGGCATTTTGCTGGCCGCCTCGGTGTTGCCATCCCCTGTATTGGCAACCGAATTCGTGATCGTAGGCCCTCGGGCGATGGGCATGGGAGGCGCCGGAGTCGCCGTCACGACGAATGCGCTTGCGACCTATTGGAATCCCGCCGGGCTGGCCATGACTCAGACCGTGGATATCCGAGCCCAAGGAGGAGGCTTGGCGATCGACCGGCTGGGACTGGGCGATGCGCTGAATGACCTGGAAAAATTCAATACCAGCGATACCTCTCCCGCCAATCTTGCGAGAGCTCAGACGATCGCCGATCGCGTCAATCAACCCGGCGCCGCCATCGCAGTCAACGGGTCCGCCGGCCTGTACGTGAAAGGACACCTCGGCGAACACGCGTTCGGATTCAACGTGTCGGACGTGGCGACCGGCGGCGGATTCGTCTCGACGCCCGTGCAGGTCTCCCAGCCTGGGGGGCCGGGAACACCCATCAGCGCGGCGGGCCAGATGGCGCTGCGCGGTCTCGAAGCGAGACAGCTGGCTTTTTCCTATGCCTATGCCTTTTCCGACAAAACGTTTGCCGTCGGGATCACCGCGAAAGTCATTCAGGGCGCCTCCTACAACGGCTCGACCGACCTCCAAAGCGGAAGCGGGATCAGCACGACCGACCACTTCGGCAAACCGACCATCTCAACGACCTATGGCATTGATTTGGGCGCGATCTACCGTCCGTCTTCCTGGTTTCGGCTCGGCATTGTCGCCAAGGACGTCAACAAACCCACGTTCGATGCCGCCGGCGGAGGCGAATTGAAACTTGACCCGCAGGTCCGGGTGGGCGTCGCCTTCAACCCCTACTCGACCTTGACCTTGACGGCCGATGTGGACGTGACGTCGAACAAGACCTTTGTTCCCGGCGTGAAGAGCCAGCTCTTGAGCCTGGGACTCGAACAAACGATCTTGTCGGAATTTCTCTCGTTTCGGGTCGGCACCTTTAAAAACATGCAAGATGCCTCCACTCCCTTCGTTCCGACGGCCGGCTTAGGGATCCGATGGTTTAACTTCCGTGCCGATGCCGGCGGGGGGTATGACTTCCGTGAGAAGGGAGCCTTGGTTTCCGCTTCAATTTCCTTGACGTTCTAATGGTATACTAGGCCCATGTTGTCTCGATTCTCTGCACATATCGTCTCTCTGATGGCGCTTGTCGCGCTGCTCGGCGGATGCGGCGGGCTACAAGAAGTGTGGGAAGGCCCCGGCGCCCGAGTGTTTCGGCCTCAGTCCATCGCCGTGTTGCCGCCGATGGCCAGCCAATACGACAGCGCCCGGGAAGACATCCAAGAGGTGTTGGCCGGAGCTCTCAACAAGCAGGGAACGATTGAACGCGTGGTGTCCCCCGAGAACGTCACGGATATTTTTCAAGCTTCGAAGGAAGCATTCGATTCGCTCGTGTTCTATTTCTCGCGACTCGAGATGACCGGTCAATCCGATAAAGATTCGGCCATCCGGCTTGGCAAAGCGCTCAATGTCGACTCCTTTCTCGTCGTCCGGGTCAATTCGTGGGAATATGTGCGCAAGGAAGGGGACAACGTCGGGCGAGTGGGGCTGAGCCTCCGCTTAATCGATGCCGCCACCGGCACGACGGTCTGGAAGGCGCGCCATGAACGTTCAGACAGCTATATGTTCATCAAGCCGAGCCTCAAGGACATCGCCAAAGAACTCGCCGCCGAGATGATCAAGTACATGCCCCCGCAGGCCAAGCGCTGATCACCCTGCCCTCCCAGCGACCGAACAGACTTCCGATACCGTGGATCCGGCTTGCTGTACCAGCTTCAGCAGAACGTGCGGCATTTGCTATCCTTATCAGGGGTCGAGCGCACGTTGAGCAGTTCACAACTCAGCGAAAGAGTACTGACTATCATGCGGTACAGAACTATCCTACAAGTGAGTATGGCTGTGGCAATGCTCAGTAGCGGACCGACATCCGCTCACGCCATCTTCCCCGAGACTGAATTCAGTGAGGGGCCCCCAGAACCGCGACGCGCATCCCGCGAGATACCGAACAACAAGCCTGATCTTCGTGAAGATCATCGCGAGTTAGGTGATGAGCACCGCGACCTCCCTCGCAACACCCAGGACAACCGAACCGACCGGCAGAATCTCCCGCAGGACAAAGACGCAGTTCGTCACGAGCGGCAACAGCTTCGGCAAGATGCGCGGGACCACGCCACTGCCAGACAACGTCATCAAGATCGGCGAAACCTGCGCCTCGACCATCAGGATCTCCAACATGATCGACAGAACCTTCAAGCCGATCGTCAGCATCGTCGGGGAGACCGCCACGAGGCTAGAAAAAATCGACGCAAGCTCAACCATGATCGGAGAAACCTACGAGCCGACCGTCCGACGCATCAGGACAGGCCTCCTCGCCCAATGGGACGCGATCACGAATAGCGCGATATCGATCGATGTCCGCCCCGGCCTATCCGGCCCCTGTTTCGTGATTTAATTCTAAGAAAGGGTCAGGTCTTGCAATCAGACATCCGCCTTCTCTGCCTGCTTTAAGCGGCGGCTCACGGTCGCTGCATGCACACCCAAATGTTCCGCGATTTCGGCGAGACGGTACCCGTATTGGCGGTACGCGGTATGAATCCGCTGGCTCTGTGAGCCCCTTCGTTGAAACAACACATACAGCGACGGCCGCTGGGCCTGCGTTTGCCGGCGAGGAATGTCACGGGTCACGCGATTCGGTTGGTGCCGTGCAATGAAGTCCTCGGAGCCCAAATAGATCTGTCCGGTGAGTTGATCCCATGGGCGCGGCCCACCCCGCCCCTCAGCCACAAAGGCCCGATACCGCTCCTGTGCCAGGCCTACTCGCTGTGCAAAGTGGCCAAGAATCCAGTCCGTGGTCAGGAAGGGTGGGGGCGTCATCTCGCCTCCCGTTGCCCGATAGCTGCTCCAAGCCCATTGTCGGGGATGGGGAACGAGCTTGGCCCGCACGGGATTCAACACCACGTAGCGGCAGAGTTCGAGCAAATGCACCTCTTTCTCGACAAGGATGGCGGTGAACCGTCCCTGGAAGAGATGCCCCACACGCGCATGGCGACGATTGTAGGTCTGGGTATACCGGCCGTTGAGCTGACGCATTCCCAGTGACAGCGTCGGCTGAGGCGTCTCGATGAGCAGATGGTAGTGATTGTCCATCAGGCAGTAGGCATAACACAACCAGCCATAGCGATCGACGACATGACCGAGCAGCGAGAGGAACAGCGAGCGATCATGGTCATCCTCCACAATGTCCTGCCGAGCGTTGCCCCGACTGGTCACATGGTAGACGGCACCAGGAAATTCAAGACGCAGGGGACGAGCCATGGGGCGAGAGTCTAACGAGCATGGTGCATGATTGCAAGACCTGACCCCTATCTTTGACCGCTGACCCCTATCTTTGACCGGTAACCGTCGACAACTTGATCTGATTAAGCTTAGCCAGAGATTCTTTCGTCTGTCCCATTTTCATTGTTCTTTGGGCCACCTCTTTCTTTAGGCAAGAAATCGACAAAGAGAAAGTAGAGTCCGAGTCCAATTCCAAGGACAGTGAAGAGCACAATGGTTACCTTCCCTTGCCTCTCAGTGAAATCTGAGATGGTCAGCCATTGTATTCCATAGAGTAGCAGCCCTGCACAGAACCCAAGCAATGCTCCGAAGACGATAGTGAGGACAAAGAAAGCTGCTCTGTGTGAATTCAGCCAAAGAAGAATCTCGGTAATCATTGGTTCAAATTGGATACAAAGTTTGAGATGACATTGCCTCCGGTTGTTCCTGCTGTAGCACCAACCAAATTTCGAGGTGCGAACGGGATAGATGAAGACATGATCCCTGAAGTCAATAATTGAGTGGATGTGGACGCATTACTTAGTGCGGCATTCGCAATAGCATTGCGAATGACGTTGTATCCGGATTGGAATCCAATACCTAGTCCAGCACCCGTTCCACCAAACATTCCACCTCTCATGGCCTCCTGGAAAATATTTTTCCGCGGTCCGCCCGTGCAGTCGCTCAGTTGGTTCTGGACGACAGCAAGTCCTCCGCTAATCGCTGAACTTCCTACAGAGTTCACAAGAATGTTCGCACCTACTGAGAGTCCACTCGTAAGTTGGCCTAAACCTCCTCCTAAGAAACCTGAAGCAGCAGCAAGCCCAACCTGGGGAATATTTATGGCGCCTAAGTTACCTCCATTAGTCGCGAGCTGTGATCCAATATTCAAAGCAGCCCCTAAAGTAGCCCCAACCAAACACCATGGGCAGTAGCCGCTTGGATCTTTGTAGCTTAGAGAATTGTTCTGAGCATAGGCATAAAGATTCGCATCACCACCCAAAAATCCAATTGCATCCTCCGCAATGAACCGTTGAAACCGCGGCTGGTAGTACCGTGCCCGATAGTAATACAGCCCTGTGCCATCATCCTCACGGCCTGTGAACTTGTAGCTATTCGTACTCGCAGCGCCAGTCTGAGTGGTGAAGCCGAAAGGCTCGTAGGTGTACTGAGTCTGGAGGACGCCCGTTCCATCGCCAAGAGCAACAGTCGAACCAAGAGCGTCGGGGAGGAGACTCCGCACTCCAACACCGTCGGCTCTTGTGAAGAATTCGTCGATGCCCAATCCGGTTAGCAAGTTGGCGGTGACTGTGGCACCGTTCTTTTCTTGGACGGGATTCAACCCATCATAGACAAAATTGGTCACGGTCCCATTCACCGTACGTCCTGTTCTTCTGCTGAAGGAGTCATAGCTGAAGCTTGCCGTGAGCCCGGTTCGGCTGATCCCCGTCAGCTGGTTTCTGGCATTCCAGGTGTACGTCGTGGTGACACCGGCATCGGTGGTCGTCGCGAGATTCCCGTTGAGATCATACGTTTCTGTCGTGGTGCCAAATGCCGTTTGCTGATTGTTGACGTTGTATGTCGTGGTGGCCAGCGCGGGTGGGATATTCGAACGTGCGAACGTGCCACCGCTCTTAATTCGGTTCCCTGCTGCATCATAGGTGTACGTGAGGTCACCGAGGACAGTGGCGCCCTGTTTATACGTGATGGTCGTCAATTCAGAGGCGACGTTATAGCCATAGGTGACACTATTCGTGTTGGGATAGGTCACGCTCGTGCGGCGATCGGCGTCGTCGTAGCCGATGACAATGTTACTCGTTCCTTGTTGGATGTTCGTGAGGCGATTAGCATTGTCATAGGTGTAGACCACTTGCGGCTGGCCGACCACGGTCATCGTGGCTCTGCGACTGGCGTTGTCGTACGTGTAGTTCACCGTCCCTTGTGCGGTCACTTCTTGCGTCAGTCGATCGAGGCCATCGTAGGTGCGGGTGATCGTTGCCGTCACGACATTGCTGGCATCCTTCTCCTGGGCTTGGGTGATGCGATTCCCCCCATCGTAGGTGTAGTTCGTGCTGGTCCCATCCTGGAACGTTGCCTTGGTTCTGCGATTCAAAGCATCATAGGTATAAGTGGTCGTCTGGCTCTTGCGGTCCAGCACCGTGGCAAGATTGCCGTTATTGTCGTAGGTGTAGGTCTCGGTGTTTAACAGCGGATCTTTGCGGCTGGTGGTGCGATTCATATTGTTGGGCGTGTACACCGTCTGTTGGTTCTTCGCATCGGTCACGGTCAGCAGATTGCTGTTGGGATCGTAGCCGAATTGCGTCACCCCGTTGATGGCGTCGGTGAGCAGGGTAATCCGGTCCAGCGCATCGGGAGTATAGACCGTCTTTTGTCCGAGAGGATTGATGATACTGCGCAACCGCCCGGCCGCATCCAGCATTCGTTTCGTTTCCCGGTTCAACGGATCTTTGACCGAGATCAAATCACCCAGTTCATAGGTAAAGGTGGTCTGGTTGTTGAGCGGATCCTTGATCGTGAGCGGCTGACCCTGGGCATTCACCGTGATGGTCGTGACCTTGTTTAGGGCATTGGTAATGGTCGTGAGATTCCCCTTGGGATCATAGCCAAAGGTCGTGGTGAGAGAGAGCGGATCGGTGACGGTGGCAATTTGGTTAAACGTCGGCTCATAGGTAAACGTCGTCGTGACGGCTTGGGGCGTGGTCGCCAGTCTCGTCACCGTCAGCACATTGCCCTTGCTATCGTAGGTGTAGGCGGTCTTGCGACTCAACTGATCGGTCACGCTGAGGAGGAGATTCGTCCCGGCTTGCCATTCATAAGTCGTCTCCTGCGCCTCCGGTTGGCCAAAGGCGTCGGTGCTCGTGAGGGTATAGCCCGCACTGTTGAACGTGAGCCGCTTCACAAAGCCCCGCGGGTCCGTCATGTCCGTCTGCGTGACCTTGCCCGTGCCGTCGAGCGTATAGGCAAACTGATAGGTGGTGCTGTCCGCTTGGGTCTGCGTCTGCACCCGCCCATTGGCATCGTAGACATTGGTCACATGGAGATTCCCGTTCGGTTCTTTGGCCGTGAGCAATCGATGGGACGCATCGTAGGTGTACTCGCTCACACCGGATGCCGGATTCGTCACTTTCCACAAACGGCCGCTGGCATCGTAGGTATAGATGATCGTGCGGCCAAGGATATCGGTCACCTGGATGATCCGGTTGCTCGTGTCATACGTGAACGTCAGATAGCGGCCGTTCGGCGTGGTGATCTTGGAAAGATTTCCGGCGAGGCCATTCGCGAGAGCTCGTGTGAGCGTGAGGCTATTGCCGTTCCGATCCAGCATGGCTACGAGCATGCCATACTCACTGAAGCGCCACTCCATCCCATCTTTGAACTTCAATCGATAACGGAGCAGCGTCGTGTCCCAGGCGAGCGTGGCGCCATAGAACTCTGTCGGTGTGGTGGTGTGCTGCAGGATCGAATCGAAACAATTCGTGCCGCTGGTCCGGGTGAACTGTCGGTAACCCCCATCGGGCAGGATGATACGGACAATGCTGCAGAGATCATCACGCAGCAGGTATTGCTCATAAGGATGACTGGCCCCAATGCCAAAGGCTCGCGTGGCCGTATCTTTGGTACGGTAGGTTCTGGTGAGTCGGATCGGCAGGACATCAGGAACTTCGATGTCCGTATCTTCCTGATAATAGAGTCCCGTCATCATACTGACTGGATCGGCACATTTATTATTGGGGCAGGGCGTACTGGCCTCAGCCGGTGAATCTGGCTGGGCAATAAAGGGATTGGTAGTGCCGGCTTGATGCACTGCGACCCGTAAGTCGGGATACCAATAGGGTCCGCCGGATCCTGACCAAATCTGCTGAAAAACCACCTGTTGATTGTAATCGTAGATCTGCATGTACCCGCTGAGCGGTGGACACCAGGGCGGACACGAATACCCTGGAGGGAAATATCCCTGTGCTATCCAGCCTGGGAACGTTCCCCATCCGGCCGGAGGATAGCCGGGGCTGCCGGTTCCATCTTGGTTCCGGACAGGCATAAAGATGATCGCGTCATAGCCGTTACTCGGTCCGGTGTTGATCGTGGCACTGCGCTGCGCCTCGGGGAAATAGACAGTCACTGTGGTGTTCGGTGACAGCATTTGGCCTGGTGGAATCGGCGTGTTCCCCACCATGCCGCCTTTGACGGGGGTAAAGGACTGGGCTCCTCCCGCGCCAGGCCACAGGAAGGAAGATCCAACCAGGAGGGCACAAAGCCCGGCAAGAATAGGCAACAGGCGTGGTTGTGTTGCATGTCTCATGGGCTCGTCACCTGCACGTTCAGGCTTCCGGTCGCCGTCGTTGTGGGATTGATCGTCATCGTGTAGCTGCCAGAGTTGGCCAACGTTCCGGTCGAGAGATTGAAGCTGGCAGCCGAATTGCTGGTGCCGGTTTGGAAACTGCCGGTTGGTGTGAAGAGATTCACGGCGACGTTTCCCAACGTATTGCCGGTGATTCGGATCGTCGCTTGTTGGCCTGCCGTGCCGGCAAACGTATAACGGGCATTCTGTCCAGCGCGGCTGATCGTCACGGGTGTCGTAGCGGCATTGATCGTGAGCGTACCGGTCACCTCCGTCGAGAGCGTGAGGGTCATGGAACCGGTATTAGCCGCACTGGGATTGACCGTCACAGTATAGGTGCCGGTCGTCGGCAGGGCGGTGGGTGGATCGAGACTCCCACCACTCGTGTTTACGGATGTGGACGCGAGCTGCGTCCCATCGGGTTTCCAGAGTGCGACGGTTGTCGACGTAATGCTGACCGCCGTCATGCCGAGACTCACCCACTGCCCAACCGTGCCAGTGAATGTGTACAACGCATTCTGGCCGATCACGGAGATCGTCGAGGTGGTTGGGGTCCCATCCATGTTCAGGGTACCGGACAGATAGGACATGAGCGTGAGGGTGATGGTGCCCGTATTCGTCCCCGACGGATCAACAACAATGGTGTAAGTCCCGGTCGTGGGCAAAGTGCTGGGTGGCTCCAAGCCGCCTCCGCTGGTGCTGACCGATGTGGACGTGAGGGTGGTTCCGTTGGGGTTAAGAAGCGTCACGGTGCTCGAGGCAATGGTCACGGAGGTCATGCCGAGGCTCAGCCACTGGCCGCTCGTTCCGCTGAACGTGTAACGCGCCGTCTGGCCAGCTTTGGTGATATTGATTGGCACCGAGGCGCCATCGAGCGTGATCATGCCGGTGAGCGGCGACGTGAGTGTGAGCGTCATACTTCCGGTCGCCAAGCCAGCCGGGTCCACGACAATCGTGTAGGTCCCGGTCGTGGGCAACGTCGTCGTAGGATCGAGGCTGCCTCCGGATGTATTGAAACTGCTGGAGACCAGGGTCGTCCCGTCCGGCTTCAACAATGAGACGGTACTTGAGCTGATGCTGATGGCGGTCAGCCCGAGATTCACCCATTGTCCTGCCGTACCCGTAAAGGTATAGCGGGCCCGCTGACCTGGTACGGTCAAGGTCGGGGTCACCGTGGCGCCATCAATCGTAATCGTGCCGGTCACATCGGGAGTGTTGTACAGCGTCAGAGTGACATTCCCCGTTGCAGTGCCGGAGGGGTCCACGAGAATCGCATAAGTGCCGGAGGTCGGCAGCACTTGACTATCGATCGCGCCACCACCCGTGTTGAACCCAACTGGCGCCACAAGGGTACTGCCGTCTGGCTTGAGGAGAGACACGTTGCCATTGGGAATCGTGACGGCAGTGAGACCCACGCTCACGGTTTGGCCGGTGGTGCCACTAAACGTAAGGCGGGCGTTCTGCCCGATTCGTGTGATCGAAATCGGAACTGCCGCGCCACCAGGGATGATCGTGCCGGTCAGTTCCGTGGAGACCGTGACCGTGATGTTCCCCGTGTATGTACTGACGGGATCGAGGACGATAGTATAGGTCCCGGTCAACGGCAGGACCGACAGATCAATGCTCCCCCCGCTGGTGTTGAAGGAAGAGACGGGAGCGGTCATGACAAGGCCATCCGGGCGATAGACAAACGCCGAAAATTGCGTGACGGTCACACCACTGAAGCCGACTGTCACTCGCTGTCCCACCGTTCCATCAAACACCATCAAGCCGTTCTTATTCGTCGTGGTGATCGAGGCCACGACCGTCGGTCCATCCACCGTAATACGGCCGGTGTATTGGACATCGGCTGAGACAACACCCGGCGGTGCGACAAAGAACTCTTGGCTGCTCGTCGCTTTGCCCTGGATGGTGGACACGGAAATTGGCCCAGTTTGCGCCGTGCTGGGCACCGGCACCGTGATGCTGGTGCTCGTGGCGGTGGCCACAGCTCCCATGGCGGCGGTAAAAGCCACGCGGTTATTGATCGGCGTCGTGTCGTAATTCGTCCCGGTCAACGTGATCGTGGCGCCGTAGTTCCCGACGGTTGGGGTGAAACTGGCCAGCGTCGGGGCTCCGCTGCCGACGGTAAAGGACGCACTACTCGTAGCCGTGTTCGCTCCTACCGTGACACTGATCGGGCCGGTGGTGGCACCGGCTGGGACATTCGCGGTGAGAACTGTCGTGGACGCCGTAAGCACGGTCGCGGTCGTGCCGTTGAACTTCACGGTATTCGATGCGGGTGTGGCACTGAAGCCGGTCCCGTAGATCGTGACGGTTGTGCCGATCGGACTCGATGAGGGCGTGAACTGCAAGACCGCGAGGGTGGATGATGCTTGTCGGGTGATGCCGGTCAGGTTGCCGACGGCATCGTAGGCGTACACCGCCGTGTCACTGGCCGGATCGATGACGGCGCGCAGCCGGCCAGCGTCGTCATACACGTAGCTGATGTCGGCGGCGACTCCGGGAAGAATGGTGAGACATGCGAGGGCACAGGAGGCGGCGGTAATCCAGGCTCGGCGTTTCAGTACCAGCCATCTGCTCCACAGGGTCGCGTGCATCGTCGCTCCAGCCTCCGGCTCGTAGGACGCTATGTGTTCCTAACCTGTGTGACTTTACACGGGCTCGCGCGAGGCGCAAGCCCCGAAGATGGCCCTATACTCATGCCGGATTCCGGGCCATTTTGGCCTGTGCGGTAAGAGAAAGGAATCAGCACTTCTCTCGCAGCGAAGAGAGTGATGTTTGCGGATGGAGACTACTCCGACGGCGAACGAAGAAAAGATGTGCAGAGGTCTATCTGGACGGACGACTAGTTTACAACCATGGCTGCTTTCAACGATCGGACGAACTCGGCGACGTGGCCGATCATGGCGGGATCCTGTTGGTAGGATGCGATGCGTTTGACGATGGCGCTGCCGACGATCACCCCGTCCGCTATCTTGGACACCTGTGCCGCATCTTCGGGAGTCGCCACGCCAAACCCCACGGCAACGGGGGCGGCGGAGACTTTTTTCAGCTTGGCGACATTGTGCCGGACGTCCTCAACGTTGCTGAGCCTTGCCCCGGTGATGCCGGTCAGCGAGACATAATAGACGAAGCCGTGCGACTCATCCGCCACAAGCTTTCTCCGACTGGGCGTGCTGGTTGGTGCGAGCAGGAAAATAAGCGGCAGACCGGCGGCATCTGCCGGGCCCTTGAGCGGCCCTGCTTCGTCGGGCGGCATATCGGGCACGATCAATCCATCGATTCCGGCGGCCTTTGCAACCTTGCAGAATTCTTCACAGCCCATGGCATGGATCGAGTTGTAGTACAGCATGAGGATGATCGGGATGTCTGTGCGTTGCCTCAATGACTTCACTGAATCCAGGATCTTCCGAAGCGACGTACCGTTCTTCAACGCCCGTTCCGCCGCCTGCTGAATCACCGGTCCGTCCGCGATCGGATCGGAGAACGGCACGCCCAATTCGATAATATCGGCGCCGGCTTGCTCCAGGGCGACAACCAGCTGTTCCGTTGCGGCCAGGCCTGGGTCTCCCGCCATGAGATACACAATGAGGGCTTTCTGCCTTTTCTTGCGCAGATCATCGAACCTGGTTTCCAGCCGTCCCCTCATAAAGATACGCCTCGCATCCTCGCCACCTGTTGCACGTCTTTGTCCCCACGGCCCGAAAGATTCGCGATGATGAGCCGTGACTTTTTCAACGTCGGCGCCAGCTTGACGACCTGCGCGATCGCATGGGCGCTCTCCAACGCGGGAACGATCCCTTCTTCACGCGCCAGGAGATCAAAGGCCGCCAGCGCTTCAGCGTCCGTCGCGTAGGTATAGTCGATGCGGCCCTGATCATGATAGAGACTATGTTCCGGTCCGACCGCCGCATAATCGAGACCGGCCGAGACGGAATGGGTCGGATTGATCTGCCCATTTTCATCCTGAAGTAGATAGGTCATGGTGCCTTGTAGAACGCCCGGCTTGCCGCCAGAGAACCGGGCCGCATGTTTTCCGCTCGCGATTCCCGTTCCCCCGGCCTCAACGCCGATCATCTTGACCTTACGATCTCCCAGAAACGCATGAAACAAGCCGATTGAATTGCTCCCACCCCCGACACAGGCCACAAGATAGTCCGGGAGTCGTTTCTCGGCGGCAAGGATTTGTTTCCGCGCTTCCCGCCCGATGATCGCCTGAAAATCCCGGATCATCATGGGATACGGATGCGCGCCCAACACGGACCCGAGGATGTAATGGGTGGTCCGCACATTCGTCGTCCAATCGCGCATCGCCTCGCTGATGGCATCCTTCAACGTGCGGCTCCCGGCATCCACACCGGTCACCGTGGCGCCCAATAGACGCATGCGGAAGACGTTCAGGGCCTGCCGTTCCATGTCTTCCGTTCCCATGTAGATTTCACACTGCAACCCGAACATGGCCGCCGCCGTTGCCGTGGCGACACCGTGTTGACCGGCTCCGGTCTCCGCGATGATCCGTGGCTTTTTCATGCGCATGGCCAGGAGCACTTGCCCGATGGCATTGTTGATCTTGTGAGCACCGGTATGGCACAGATCTTCCCGCTTCAAATAGATCTTAGCTCCACCCAATTTCTTGGTCAGCCGGTCGGCACGGTAAAGACTCGTCGGACGTCCGACGTATTGTTTCAGGTAGTAGGCGAGGTCGGTCTGGAACCGGCGATCTTTCTTCGCCTTGGCATATTCCTTCTCCAACTCAAGCAACGCGGGCATGAGGGTTTCCGGCACATACCGGCCGCCATAGGAACCGAAGCGGCCATGGCTATCTGGGAGCATCGGCATGGAATCAACCTCTTCTCAATGGATCCTGGGGAGTATAGCGACGGCGATCAGCCACGCACAAGCCTTGCCGCTTCAACAAAGGCTTTCACCTTATCGGGATCTTTCTTTCCCGGACTCAGCTCGACTCCGCTGCTCACATCGACCCCGTAGGGGCGCACACGGGAGATCGCTTCCGCTACGTTGGCCGGGGTCAGACCACCGGCCAGAATGATCGGGGTCGATCGGGCGGCCTCCTGAGCCAAAGTCCAATCGACCGTTCGCCCTGTGCCTCCATAGGCTTGGTCCGAAAAGGCATCGATGAGGAATCCACGCATATTCGCCCGTCCCTGGTACTCTCTCAGTGCGAGTATCGTCTCCCGATCTTTGAGGCGGAGGGCCTTCAGCACCGGTCGGCCAAGGTCCTGACAATACCGTGCTGTCTCATCTCCATGCAGCTGAGCCAGCGCGAAGCCGCATTCGTCCATCAAAGCCCGGACCCGATCAGCTTCCTCGTTGACAAACACGCCGACGGCCAGCACAAACGGCGGCAGTCGCGCAACGATGGTTTTCGCCGCAGCCGGCTCGACCCACCGCGGGCTTTTGCGGTACATGACAAACCCCAGGACATCCGCTCCGGCCTTTACCGCCACGTCCGCATCCTCTGAATTGGTGATCCCGCAAATTTTGATTTTCATGGTAAACGGTCTACGAGGACTGAGCGCGGCGCGGAGGGAGCCCAAGTAACTCTCGAACCTTGTCCGCAGTATCGTCGGCACGAATGAGCGACTCCCCGATCAACATGGCGTGCACGCCCGCCTCGACCAGTTTCGTCACATCGTCCCGACGATGAATTCCGCTCTCGCTGACGATCAGCTTGTCGGATGGAATGCGTTTCGCCAGGCGAAACGTGACGTTGAGATCGGTCGTGAAAGTTTTCAAGTCCCGATTATTGATACCGATCATCCTCGCATCGGGAATCCATTCCAAAACCGTATCCAACTCCCTTTCGTGATGGGCTTCGAACAGACTATCCATCCCAAGCTCGGTAGCCAAGGCGTGGAAATCCATGAGTTGGCGCCGTTCCAAGGCGGCCACGATCAGCAAGACCGCGTCGGCGCCGTGGGCTCTTGCCTCATAAAACTGCACGTCACCGACCATGAATTCCTTATTGAGCGCCGGGATGGGAAATGCGCGCTTGATTTCCCTCAAATAGCGGAGGTCGCCTTGAAAAAACTCCTGGTCGGTCAAGACGGAGACGGCCGATGCCCCATGATCTTGATAGGTACGGGCCAAACCAAGGTAGTCAAACTGCTCCTCAAATTCAGGCCGCAAGAGCCCTAAACTGGGCGACGCCTTCTTGACTTCCGCAATCAAGGCCGGACTGGCGGGAGGTTTCGTCGCGTCCAAGGTGACGGCAAAGCCGAGCGCGGGCGGGGCATCCCGGATCGCCGCCTTGAGGTCGGCCAGATAGGCACGGCTCTGTTTGTGCCTGAGCTCCGCTCTCTTGTGCTCGAGGATACGATCGAGAATCATCGGGTCGTTCACGCGTTCGTGGTAAATGCCATGAGCCGATCGAGCTTTTCCGCCGCAGCACCGGAGTCGATCGTCCGTTGGGCCAGGCGGAATCCGTCCTGAAGGGTTTTCGCTTTTTGCCCTGCGACCATGGCCGGAGCGGCATTCAGGCACACGATGTCCCGTTTCGGCCCCTTCTT
Source organism: Nitrospira sp. SG-bin1 (assembly GCA_002083365.1). Classification (NCBI taxonomy): domain Bacteria; kingdom Pseudomonadati; phylum Nitrospirota; class Nitrospiria; order Nitrospirales; family Nitrospiraceae; genus Nitrospira; species Nitrospira sp. SG-bin1. Next base: position 74,017 of record LVWS01000008.1, read on the forward strand.
GCCCTGCAAGATGTCTTTGGTGATGCGGGCATTGTCCTCCGGCGAGCCGCCGGCGAACTCCTTTCGCGGTACTCGCCGCACCTCGAATTCCTCCGGCGCGATGAAATAACTCGACACCACGCCGCTCTTCCCTTCGGCGATTTTGGTCCGGTCGGACAACGTAATCTCATCCAGACCGTCCAAACCGTGAATCACGAAACAATGTTGCGACCCGAGCTCCAAGAGCACACGCCCGAGAATATCCGCCCACTTCGCCTCGTACACGCCCAGCACTTGATGCGTGGCGCCGGCCGGATTGGCCAGGGGACCAAGCACATTCAGAATGGTGCGGATGCCCATCTCCTGTCGGACCCCGGCACAGTGTTTCATCGCGCCGTGATAGAGCGGGGCGAATAAAAACCCGATACCGACCTCGTCGATACAATCCGCCACGCGGCTCGGCTCGAGGTCGATCTTCACACCGAGCATGCTCAGCACATCCGCGCTGCCCGACCTGGAAGACACGGAGCGATTTCCATGTTTAGCCACGGTAATGCCGGCTCCGGCGACGACGAACGCGGCGGTCGTGGAGATATTGAACGTATCGGCCCCATCCCCGCCCGTTCCGCAGGTATCGACGACGATCGGCGATCCCACGCGAATGCGGGTCGCCTGGGATCGCATGGCTTGGACCGACCCGACGACCTCGGCGACGGTCTCGCCCTTTTGCCTGAGTCCCATCAGATAGGCGGCCATCTGCGCGGACGTGACGGCCCCCTCCATGATTTCGAGCATGACTGTCTCGGCTTCCTGTGTGGAAAGGTCGGTTCGGTCGGCTAATTTGGCAAGCGCCTCTTTGATCATTGGTCACACAGAGCGCGGGACGGCTAGAGTTTTAAGAAGTTTCGGAGAAGATCTTTTCCGACGGTCGTCAGAATCGATTCGGGATGGAATTGGACCCCTTCGACACCCAGCGTCTTATGGCGAAGCCCCATGATCTCGCCCTCGGCGGTTTCAGCGGAGATTTCACAACAATCCGGAAGATTGACCCGATTTACGATCAGAGAATGATAACGCGTTGCTTCAAACGGATTGGGCAGCGATTGGAAGATGGTCTTGCCGTCGTGCTTGATCTGAGACGTCTTCCCGTGCATCAAGCGGGGCGCGCGAACCACCTCTCCTCCGTATGCGACGGCCATCGACTGATGCCCCAAACAGACGCCGAGAATGGGCAGTTTCCCTCCAAACCGACGGATCGCGTCGACGGAAATCCCGGCTTCCCGAGGTGTGCACGGTCCCGGTGAAACGACTAGACGGCTCGGATGCAATTCCTCGATCTGATCGAGCGTGATCTTGTCGTTTCGAAATACCCGTATGTCCTCACCCAACTCTCCGAGGTACTGGACGAGATTGTAGGTGAAGGAGTCGTAGTTATCGATGATCAGTAGCATGATACCGCCCGTCATTCGTCATTGGTCATTAGGTCGATAAAGAGCGGCTTCAAAACTGTCTGCCCATGACCGATGACCCATGACTATGTCCTATTCCAGCCCCTGTTCCGCCAATTCGATCGCCTGCATCATGGCCTTGGATTTATTGCACGTCTCTTCATACTCATGTTCCGGATTCGAGTCGGCGACGATGCCCGCCCCGGCTTGGATGAAGGCCCGCCGGCGCGAGACGACGACCGTGCGGATATTGATGCACATGTCCATATTTCCCGAGAAACTGATGTAACCGACGGCACCGGCGTAAGGTCCGCGTCTGGTCGGCTCAAGTTCCTCGATGATCTCCATCGCTCTGATCTTCGGCGCGCCGGACACCGTGCCGGCCGGAAAGCAGGCCTGCAACACATCGTACACCGTCTTGTCCGGGCACAGTTTACCCGTGACATTCGAGACCATGTGCATGACGTGCGAGTACCGTTCCACATTCATCAACGACTCGACGTGGACCGATCCCCTCTCGGCGACCCGACCGACGTCATTGCGTCCCAGATCCACCAGCATAATGTGCTCGGCCCGTTCCTTGGCGTCGGCGAGAAGACGCCGCTCCAATTCCGCGTCCTCATCAATCGTCGCGCCTCGCCGTCTGGTCCCCGCGATCGGACGGACCGAGACGAGTCCGTCCTCGCACCGCACGAGAATTTCAGGAGACGAGCCGACCAGTTCAACCCCCGCTATCCGGAGATAATACATATAGGGCGACGGATTCACGAGACGCAGCGCGCGATAGAGTTGAAACGGAGGGGCCTGCAGGCTCGTTTCCCACCGTTGTGATAGGACACACTGAAAGATATCGCCGGCTTTGATGTAGTCTTGGGCACGGGACACGATCTTCTCAAAGTCCGCCTTGCTCATATTGGCCGTGAAACGAATCGGCGATCGTCGGCGCCTCGGCTGACCGCGCCGAAGCGGTCGGCGGATGCGGGCGATCATCGCTTCGATCCGGTCCGTCGCGTCCCGATAGGCGGAACGGATATCTTGTTCCGACCGAGACTTCACATGAGCGTTGGCGACGACCTTGATCTTCTGCGAGACGTTGTCGAAGATGAGCAGTGTTTCAGTCAAAAGAAACGCGAAGTCCGGAATATCGAGGTGCTCTTTCCGTCGAAACGGAAGATCCTCAAATGTCCGCACCATGTCGTACCCGAGGTACCCGACGGCTCCACCGACGAAACGAGGCAGATCCGGCACCGTGACGGGGCGATACATCTCCAGGATCTCCCGTAAACGGTCCAGCGGCGCGCCTCGACTGGGGATCCGGCGGCGATGGGGCCCTTCCTTCACGCAAAGATCGCCGCCATCCTCATAGAGGACAATGGGAGAGCCGCTCCCGAGAAAGGAGTATCTCGCCCACTTTTCTCCCCCTTGAATGCTCTCTAACAGATAGGCGGAAGGCCCATGATTGATTTTGGCGAAGGCCGAGACGGGCGTATCATGGTCCGCCAAGATTTCGCGGAAGAGAGGAATGAGATTGCCCTGTTTCGTGTAGGAGCGAAATTCATCCAACGTCAGTGAATAAGTCGCAGCCCGCATGGTGTTCCGTTTATTCTGCTCCTACCAACAGCTTCTGCCCGATCTCCACGATGTCATCCGGCAACCTATTCAACTTCTTCAACTTATCGACCTCGATTCCATACCGTCGGCCGATGCTATAGAGTGTTTCCCCCGCTTTGACCACATGCACCATTCCCGGTGTGACCTTCATCGGAGGAGCCGGATCATTCACAGCCATCAGACCTTTGTCAGACTGATGGCCTCCGTTGCGACCGCTGGAAAGGGCTTTCGGAGGTTCGGCTTTTTTCGGTTTGGGAGGAAAGGCCTGGCCCTTTCGCTGCATATCTTCCAAGGCCTTCCGTTCGAGCACCGTCGCTTCCCTGATGGCTTCCGCCTCTTCCTGGAGACGTGACATCTGCTCCCGTGCCATTTGCACCTGGGCGGACAATTCGCGATTCCTCGCCTCAAATTCAGCCAGCTCGGCTTTGGTGTGCCTGACTTCACTGTCCAGCTCAGCCGTCCGCTTCTCTTCCTGTGTCAGGAGGCGCTGGAAATTCAAGCTTCGCGCTTTTTCCGCGTTGTATTTTTCCTCCAACACAACACAGCCGCTCATCAGCCACCCGCCACAGAGCAGTATTCCTAATGAAACGATCTTCCGGGCTCGCTCACAGACCTGCCGCTCTCCCGTCCGCATATGTCCTCCTTTGCCCAGGCGCTTGCCGACTTCAAACCTACCGAAGAGACGCTTAGAATAGTGGCCACTGATGCGAAAGTCAAAGCGGAGCAGGCCGGTCGGATTTGACCGTTCCATAGCCCTATGCTACGGTCAGCACGGCTCAAACCTCTCTCCGTTTCCATGCCAAACACCGTCGTGTCATGACACCGAAAAGATGATCACGCACGCTTCACGTCGTTGAGAGCAGCCATGCAACAGAAATCACTCTATAGCGATTCTCCCTCCTCTTCGAGGGCGACGGACGCCGAGCAAGAGCGACTCGTGCAACTCAAGAAGCAGATCAGGCACCACGACTATCTCTACTATGTCAAGGACCGCCCTGAAATTTCAGATGGGGAGTATGATCGGTTGTTTCGTGAGTTAGCCGATTTGGAGCGGGCATACCCGGAGCTGGTCACCCCCGATTCCCCGACCCAGCGTGTCGGGGCCGCGCCTTTGGAAGAGCTCGGCAAAGTCCCGCACGAACGGCCCATGTTGAGCCTTGACTCCTTGGTGGCGCCCGAGGAGGTCCTGGCCTTCGACCAGCGGATGAAACGGGAGTTGGGCACGGATCGAATCGAGTACACGGTCGAGCCGAAATTCGACGGTCTGTCGGTGGAACTCGTGTATGACCACGGGATGTTTGTTCGTGGTGCAACCCGGGGAGACGGGCACATCGGGGAGGATGTCACGGTCAATCTCCGCACCATTCGATCGTTACCCCTGCAGTTGCAGGCCGGCACCTATCCGGTTCGCCTGGTCGTACGGGGCGAAGTGTACATGCGCCTGTCGGACTTTCATGCGCTCAACCGCCGAATAACGGAACGAGGGGACGATGCCTTTGCCAACCCGCGCAACGCCGCCGCCGGCTCGCTTCGCCAACTCGATTCACAGATAACTGCCTCCCGCCCCCTTGTGGTGACTTGCTATGAAGTGATGGCGATGACCGGTACTCCTCCACTGACTCACTGGGACGAACTGGAGACGCTGGCTCAATGGGGACTTCCGGTCTCCACCCTCCGTCGACGATGCGAAACGATCGACCAGGTCTTGACGTTTCATCGCGAAACGGAGGAGCAGCGCGACCATCTCCCTTATGAGATCGATGGCGTCGTCGTGAAAGTCGATCGCCGAGACTGGCAGGAACAAGTCGGAATGAAATCGCGGAGCCCTCGTTGGGCCATTGCGTTCAAGTTCCCTCCCCGGAGGGAAATCACACAGATACAGGACATCACCGTATCCGTAGGACGAACCGGAACCCTGACACCTCTGGCTCTATTGAAGCCGGTGGAAGTGGGAGGGGTCACCATCAGTCGAGCCACCCTACACAATGCCGATGAGGTGGCAAGGAAGGACATCCGTATTGGGGACACGGTTCGGGTCGAGCGCGCGGGAGATGTCATTCCGGCGATCGCCGAGCGCATTCCCGTCACCGACGAAGTCCGGTCTGATCCGTTCCAAATGCCCCAGCATTGCCCGATATGCGGTTCCGCCGTAGCGAGAGAAGGCGCCTATTATTACTGCACCGGACAGGCGGCCTGCCCGGCCCAATTGAAAGGTGCCATTGAGCATTTCGCGTCCAAGGCCGCACTGAACATCGAAGGCCTCGGCAAGAAGACGGTCGCACAATTAATCGATCAGGGACTCGTCAAGGACCTTTCCGATCTGTATCGCCTTGATCGGGAGCAGCTCTTGACACTCGACGGGTTTGCGGAGCGATCCTCCTCCCTTCTCCTTGACGCCATCGCTCGAAGCAAAACGGTGTCTCTGGACCGATTTTTAATGGGCCTAGGCATCCGCCAGGTTGGTCAACACATCGCAAAAGTGCTCGCGAGGGAGTTCGGTTCTCTCGACGCCATCATGTCGGCCGATCGTGATCGGCTTGAGACAATTCGTGAGATCGGTCCCGAAATCTCTAAGAGTTTGGTTTCCTATTTCCGGGAAAGCTCCAACCGACAGGTCATCGATCGGCTGCGCCAACTCGGGTGTTCGATCATTGCCACACCTCCACCCCAGAACCGGGCTGCATCTCAGTTTTCCGGAAAGACCTTCGTGTTCACCGGCGGATTGGAAAGAGTGACGAGAGAAGAAGCCAAGGCATTGGTTGAGCGATTGGGCGCCTCCGTGTCATCCGCGGTCAGCAAGAAGACCAGCTATGTGGTCGTCGGGACGGATCCTGGCTCCAAACTCCATCAGGCTCAAGCCTTGGGGGTGACGGTTCTTCATGAAAAGGACTTCCTGGACTTGATCGGGCAACAGGCGGAGAGCTCTTCACACTGAAGCTTCGACAGGAACCGGCACTTTCTCGTCCTTGAAGATTTGCACGCTCCGTATCGAGCGAGGATCCGCCTCATGGACCACCAATCGGCAGTTCTCGATACGGAGTTCCTCTCCGGCCTGAGGGATGTGCCCTAGATTTTCCTGGATCAACCCTCCGATCGTCAGGGCTTCATCTCCGAGCTCGACCTTCAGGAAATCATTCACTCTTCGGACTTCCGTACGTCCATGGACCAGGATCTGGTTCTTACCGAGACGTTTGATGAGCTCTTCGGTGATATCCGTTTCATCGACGATCTCGCCCACCACTTCCTCGAGAAGGTCTTCCAGCGTCACCAATCCCATCACGCCGCCGAATTCGTTGACGACGACCCCCATATGCCGTTTGTCCTGCTGGAACTGCTTCATCAAATCGTCCGCCGTTTTGCCAGCCGGGACGAAGAGCGGGGGATGGGCGATGTCCCGGAGGCGTAAATCGGTCTTTCCTTTGGCCAATTCAGTTAGGGCCTTTGTCTTGTAAAGAATCCCCGTGATGTTGTCGAGCGTGCCGTCGTACAGCGGAATTCGGGAGTATTTTGAGTTATAGAGCATCTCTTGTGCGTCTTTGAGCCGAAGATTTCCGTCGAGAGAGAACACATAGATACGCGGCGTCATCGCATCTTCCGCGGTAATATCCTTCAGTTGAAACACGTTCTTGATCATTTTGACTTCTTCCGATTCCAATTCGCCGGCCTTTCCTCCTTGGTCGAGCATGATTTTCAGTTCTTCCTCTGTCACCAAGGGATGCGTCAGGCCTTTTCCCCCCGTCAAACTGTAGATCAGGGGGACAATCAGGAAAAGAATCGGTTGCAACATCATCTGAACCCAGGAGATAGGGTACGCCAAGTTCAGTGTAACGGGCACAGAAAACTTAGCCGCCAACGTCTTTGGGATCACGTCGACGGACACCAACAGAACGAAGGTCAAGATCCCCACCATGACCGCGATGGCCTCTTCGAAAATGCTCTTCTCCCCGTAGGCATTCAACGTGATAAAGGTGGCGAACATCGGGATGGCCGTACCGACCAGACGATCTCCCACAAGAATGGTCGAAAAGAGCCGCTGAGGGTCGCTTCTGAGTTGAAGGGCTTTTTCAGCTCGTTTGCTTCCGTTCTGCGCCAAGGCTTTCAGTCGTGTTTCGTTGACCGAGAAGAAGCCGATCTCGGCTGTAGAAATAACGGCGGATAACCCTATCAACCCTAAAAGGATGAGGATGTCCATCGCAGTCGTATATTAGGGACGTTGGACCAGTATGGCTAGCCTGATGAGAAGCCGGGTGTCCCCCAGAGAATACCTCTTGGTCCACCCTTCAGAGGATCGTAAGACTAGAATAACCGAACCGCTTAGAATAGACTTCACAACTGATACTTCTATCACAGGGATCAACGACAGGCAAGTAATTCAAAAAATGTTACTTAAAAATCAAATGGTTCCAAACCGACTCGATACCTTTTCCCATAGGTTAGCCATCGTCCCGCACGACAAACGATTGCAGACTCAACGTACGATCGAGACGGACTGCGGCCAATTGCGCCTCCGATTCGCTTAAGAATCGACCGACTTGGACTCTGTAACGACGCCCTTCCGGAAGATCGACCTGAATGATACGCCCATCGGCAAAATCTCGCTGAACTTGTGTAAGCAGCGCCCTGGCATTCTGAAGATCCGCGAAGGCGCCGACTTGAACCCGCAACACGCCGATCCCTTCAGGTCGAGAATCATAACCGACCACCCGGATTTCGACTTGGTCGGTTCCGTTGCCGACCATTCCCAAGGCTTGAGCACCGGCCAAGGAAAGGTCCACAATTCGACCTTTCGCGAACGGTCCTCGATCATTAATCCTGACCGTAATACGCCGACCGGAGGTCAACGAATGAACAACTGCGACGGACCCAAGCGGCAGCGTCCGATGAGCCGCCGTCAGTTTGTACATGTCGTACCGCTCCCCATTAGCCGTCTGGTTTCCATGGAAACCAGGGCCATACCAGGAAGCCGTCCCCCGTTCTACAAATCCAACTGGATACCCAGCGAAGCGGTCGACCGGACGGGGCGCCGTGGTGCAACTTTGGTAGAGAAAGGCACCCAATCCGATCACGAGTATGGGCAGAGGAATAAGCTGGGTGAGCGGCACCGGCCGCATCGATCAAAACTCGTCGAGGGACTGATTGCGTAGAATGGTCAAGGCCTTTTCGGTATTGGAAACGGTCAGGACGACGATGGCCCGCTTCCCTTCCCGCGAAGGGGTACAATAGCCGCACTTGATGTTGATCCGGCTCTTCATCAAGGTATCTGCCACTTTCCTTAACGCACCAGGCTTGTTTTCAAGGCTCAATAGGAGCGCGGTTTCTTCACCGAACTTAATCTTCGCCGCCTTCAGAGCCGCCCGAGCTCTTTCCAGATCCGCAACGAGCAGACGCAGTTTGCCCATTCCCATCACTTCCGGAGCGAAAAACGCCTTGATATTGACACCGGCTTCACCGAGCACCTCCGTCACTCTCGCAATGGCGCCAGGCTTACTCTGTCCGCTGATGACAAGCTGCGTCGTAGTCGGCATATCGGCACTCCTTGTGGCTCTCCGGCGTCACAACTTTTTTCGCCTCCCTGAGCGGGCTGCTCGCAACGGCGACCAAGCTCCGTAATGGTGAAATTTCTGGCCAGAAGACACCGGCCTCACGCACAGCGTGCGAGCCCGTAATCGTAACAAGGCAGAGCAGAGCTCAGCGCCCGAGCGAATCCGACGAACCCGTCGCCTTCGGCACCGCACACACAACGATGGCCGCATGCCCTTCATCCTCGTATCTCTCCTATGAGCATCCACTCGTGGCGCCGCACGTCACACATTTCAGACAGGTACCGTTCCTGACCATAGTGAACTGTTTACACTCAGGACAAGGATCTCCCTCATAGCCCTTCACCTTGGCGTCTTTCGCACTTTGGACTTCCGTCAGGGTAAGGGTTTCCCGCATGATCTCCACTTGTCGGGCGACACTGTGCCCGTTTCCGTGTCCGTTTCCTTTTCCACCGTTCCGACGGATGGGAAGATGTTCCGTCAGGACGGAAGATTTGGCCAGCGCGTCGAGATCTGCTTCCTCCTCGAAGCATTCAGGATCCATATCGTCCCGTTTCATCGAATCCATGCGCAGATCTTCTTCTTTTACTTGCGCCAGGTCATACCGGTCAAGATACGTGACGGCTAATTCGCGGAAGATGTAATCGATGATCGAGGTCGACATCTTGATGCGATCGTTCAATTTTACCGGGCCGTTCGGCTCGAACCGGGTAAAGACGAACGCCTCGACAAATTCCTCCAGCGGCACACCGTGTTGGAGCCCGAGCGAAATGGCGATCGCAAAACAATTCATCAGGCTTCTGAACGCCGCGCCCTCCTTGTGCATGTCCAAAAAGATTTCCCCGACGGTTCCATCATCATACTCGCCGGTGCGTAGATAAAGCTTATGTCCGCCGACAATCGCCTTTTGGGTGTACCCATTGCGCCTGCTCGGTAACGGACGCCGCTTGGCGAGATAGCGAAACATCACCCGTTCGGTAACTTTCTCCGCCATCTCCATGACATTGGTCGCAGCTTCAACAGCCTTGCCGCTGTCGGTCGAAGCACTCAACGGTTGACTCAATTTGGACCCGTCGCGATACAGAGCCACCGCTTTGACCATGCTTTTCCATGCGAGCAAATAGGCCGCCTTGACGTCTTCGACCGTGGCATCGGCCGGCATGTTAATGGTTTTGCTGATCGCGCCGCTGATAAACGGCTGGGCGGCGGCCATCATGCGGATATGCGCATTGACGGCAATGGAGCGTTGCCCGATCCGGCCGCATCGATTGGCACAATCGAACACGGCGAGGTGTTCCGCCTTCAAATGCGGCGCGCCTTCCACCGTCATGGTCCCGCAACAGAAGTCGTTTGCAGCAGCGATCTCTTCTTGTGTAAAGCCGAGCGCCCTCAGCATATTGAAGTTCGCTTCGGTCAGTTGGGCCTCGGTCAGACCGAGCTTTTCGATGCAGAAGGACTCTCCAAACGTGAACTTATTGAACACGAACTGAATTTCGAACGCTTGTCCCAAACTGTTCTCCAAGCGGCCCAATGCCGCGTCGTCGAATCCCTTTTGACGCAGCGTGTCGTGATTGATGAACGGCGCACCCTTGAGCGTCTGGGCCCCGACGCAGTAACGAACGACATCCTGCACTTGCTGGTCCGTATAGCCGAGGTTGCCCAAGGCGATCGGCAAGCTTTGATTGATGATCTTGAAGTACCCTCCACCGGCCAGCTTCTTGAACTTCACCAAGGCAAAGTCCGGTTCGATACCGGTGGTATCACAATCCATGACCAACCCGATCGTACCGGTCGGAGCGATCACCGTGACTTGCGCATTGCGATACCCATAGGCCGTTCCCAGTTCAAGCGCATGATCCCACGCTCGTCTAGCGGCGAGAAGGAGATCCGGAGGACAATATTCTGGTCGGATTCCCACCGGAGCAATCGTCAGGCCTTCATATTCCGAATGCGGAACTTGGTATGCAGCCCGCCGGTGATTGCGGATCACCCGCAGCATGTGTTCTCGGTTTTTTTCGTAACCCGGAAAAGGCTGCAACTCAGCCGCCATTTCGGCCGAGGCGCTGTAGGCTTCGCCGGTCATGATGGACGTGATGGCGCCGCAGATCGCCAGGGCCTTGGGCGAATCGTACGGAATCCCCTGGCGCATGAGGATGGTGCCGAGATTCGCATACCCCAACCCAAGCGTCCGGAAGTGATAACTTTTTTCGGCGATGGCTCGGCTGGGAAACGAAGCCATCAGTACGCTGATCTCCAACGCGATCGTCCACAGCCGAACGGCATGGCGGAAACTCTCCATCTCGAATTGTCCATCGGCGGTGTAGAACTTCGTAAGGTTGAGAGAGGCCAAGTTACAGGCCGTATCGTCCAAGAACATGTATTCGGAACAGGGGTTGGACGCATTGATGCGGCCATCTTCGGGACAGGTATGCCACTCGTTGATCGTGGTATCGTACTGAGTTCCGGGATCGGCGCAAATCCACGCCGCCCAGGCGATGCGGTTCCACAGCTCTCTCGCCTTGATGGTCTTACAGACCTTGCCGTTCGTTCGGCGTTTGAGTTCCCAGTTGCCGTCGGCTTCGAGCGCAGCGAAAAACTCGTTGGGAATCCTGACGCTGTTGTTTGAGTTTTGGCCGGAGACGGTTTGATAGGCCCTCCCATCCCAATTCGTATCGTACTCGTGAAACACGAAATGCGTGAACCCTTGCTGTGCATAGGAGAACATTCGCTGAATGTAGGCCTCGGGCACCATATCGCGACGGGCCGATGTCAGGGCCTCGCGCAAGACCGGATTGGTCTTCTGGTCGAGATCCAGCCTGAGCGCCCCTTCGCCATCGACTGTATGGCAGGCTTTCAGCACGGCGTTGAGGCGCTGCGCACAAATCCTTGACCCCGTCACCATTGCCGCGACTTTCTGCTCTTCGATGACTTTCCAATCGATGAATTCTTCGATATCCGGATGATCAAGGTCCAAACAGACCATCTTGGCGGCACGGCGCGTCGTGCCGCCGGACTTGATCGCACCGGCGGCTCGATCCCCGATCTTGAGGAACGACATAAGTCCCGATGACTTCCCGCCGCCGGAAAGTCCCTCGCCATCCCCGCGCAGCTTCGAAAAATTCGTCCCGGTCCCGGAACCGTACTTGAATAACCGGGCCTCTCGGACCCACAGATCCATGATCCCGTTTTCGTTCACGAGGTCATCCTCGATGGATTGGATGAAACAGGCGTGAGGCTGAGGATGTTCAAAGGCGTTGGTGGCTTTCACCACTTCGCGGGTCTGGGGATCGACGTAATAATGCCCTTGCGCCGGTCCGGACAACCCATAGGCATAATGAAGGCCTGTATTGAACCATTGGGGGGAATTCGGCGCAGCCATTTGGTGCGCCAGCATGTAGCACATCTCATCGTGAAACGACTCGGCGTCTTCCGGTGTCTTGAAATACCCATAGGACTTGCCCCAATGGGTCCAGCACCCCGCCATACGCTCGAAGACCTGACGGGCATCTCGCTCACCACCGAGTGTCGGTTTACCATCCGCGTCGACGAGGAGTTGTCCGTTTGAGTCACGCTGCGGAATTCCGGCCTTCCGAAAGTACTTCTGGGCCAATATGTCGATGGCCAATTGAGACCATCCCTCAGGAACATCGATATCCTGGAGCTTGAATACCGTAGAGCCGTCGGGATTCCGAATTTCGGACGAACGTTTCACAAACGTCATCCCCTCGTAGGGATTCTGCCCGCGACGGGTAAACCTTCGATCAATTCTCACGGTAGACCTCCTAAGAGAGGAAAAAGATTGTGGTTAATGGTTTTAATGAGGATCATTCAGGTATGGAGACCCTGTTTGTTTCTTGGATGTGTCTACATATAGCTATCATATTTTTTTGTCAACACCAAGTATTGTGGATCTTTGGGAAATGAGAGGATACGCTGTGAATAGTCACAACGCGAGTAACCATGCCTATTTTAGGGGATTAGCAACGAGGTTATCCACAGAAATGGGGGTGAGATCAAGGCCCCTCCAAATTACCCTGGCCTTTTTTTCTTTTTAAAAGGCCATTCGTCCGATTTTCAGCGTCGCCTCCTCGACACCTTGTATGGGAATGAACCGACCGCCGAGCCCCAGGACGATGACTTTCGTATCCGCCACCTGTGTTTCATATTGGCTCATAATTCCCCAGTTGTGTCGCGCTGTATTCGGCCGCACGATTGATTCAAGAAGTTTCCTGCTCTGCGACTGAAACACCTGCCGAATGAATTGTTGTTCTCGAGTCGGTGTACCCTGGTCCATTCGGTCTATCGCTTTGGTCAATTCTCGCTCAACGAAGCGCAAATAGTCGTCCATGGTCGGGTTCGACCATGCCAGCCCAACTGCCCCGGCGAGTGCACAGACAATCGCGCCTAAACGAAGGAGGCTCATGACATTCTCGGTACTCCCTTCAACTGCCTGTGATGAAATACCTCAACCGACCTGATTTGACAAACGACGGTCGGCCAATTAGCTTAGTCCGAATTCTGTTTACATAGATCATAGAACCTGGAGGAGGCCATGTTCGTCTGGAGCAAAAAACTTATCGGAGGCTTGTTAGGTGCATTCGTGCTGCTGTTAGGGATCTTCTTCCTCCAAGGCCCGTCCGAGAGTACGAGCGTGCTCAAGACACACACGACCCAGTGGATCATCTTGAACTATGCCTGCCTGCTCGTGTGGCTGTTTGTCTGGATGATCGACCAAGCACGAGTCCGCGGCAAGAACGTCTGGCTCTGGTTAGTGCCGTTCATCCTCGCCCCACTTCCAACCCTCATGATCTTCGTCCTATTCCTTCAGCGGCGGCTGTCTGCTTAGACAATCGTATGGCGATCTGTGGAGTTCAGCCTGTCCATATTTTCCTCTCTTCAAGTCAGAAACTGTCCAACATCATAGTTACCGATGCTCTTGGCAAGCGTCGCTGGTGATATCCCGTATTTATTCGATACATCCTTGTTCGCTCCAGCCCGTAAGAGCATAGCGATGATTTCACCTCGCCCTCGTGAACTAAAGACGGCATTAAAGAGAGGGGTATTGCCATTCTCATCAGGAGAAGCTTCGCGATAGCAATGACATATTCTTGTGCCGCAAAATGCAGAGTTGTACGACCATTGCGATCTTGAACGTTAGGATCTGCCCCAGACTTAAGGAGATGTGCTACAGCTGCTTCATGCTTCGCGATCGTTGCATGTATGAGAGCCGTGCTTTGATCTCGATCACGTTGATTGATATCCTCACCGCTCTTCAGCGCTTTCTGAATACCAATAAGTCTCCCTTAAAAACAAACTCGATTAAGCTCATTATTTTGCCTCTGGAGCAAAAAAAGAACAGATTGCCATTGTCATTTGGAAACGGGCGAGGCTGCTGGTTCCAGAACAGAGGGTTGGTCGACGTTTTTCTGTTCTGGCTCGATGGAACGCCGGATCCGCCAGACCGCCCAGAGACCCGGCAACGCCACCACTACAGTCAAAACAAAAAATTGGGTCCATCCCACCAGAGCGACGACATCAGCCGATGGGCGGCCGGCAAAGACTCGTCCCAACGCCTCTAGCGAAGACAACAGCGCGAACTGGGTCGCCGTATACCGGGCATCGCAGAGCGACATGACTAACGCCACGAACGCGGCAGTCCCCATGCCTCCAGTCACGTTTTCGATTACGACCGCAGCCGTAAGCATACTCGAACTCTTGCCCACCAACGCCAGGACGACGAATCCCAAATTTGAAACAGCTTGCAGGACACCGAAGATCAGCAACGACCGTACGAGTCCGGACTTTGTCATAAACAGCCCACCGATAAAGGCTCCTATCAACGTGGCAAAAATCCCGAGCCCCTTCACGGCTCCGACCTCCGTCGCGGAGAAGCCTAATCCTCCGATCAGAAAAGCAGTCTGGAGCGCCGAGGCAAAGGCATCTCCAAGTTTGTAAAGAATGATCACGGCCAAGAACCCCATCGCCGTGGGCCTTGAAAAGAACTCCGCCAGCGGCGCCCCGACTGCTTCCTTGAGACTTTGGGGAGCATTGGCAACGATCGTCGGATCAGGGCTGACCAAGGTGATCACCACCCCCGCGACCATGAGGGCTGCCATCGCCAGATAGGTCATCTGCCAGCCGACATGATCAGCGAGCGCCAATGCGCCGGCCCCGGAAGCCAAGAGCGCGACTCGATAGCCATTCACCCAGACGGCGGCGCCCAGCCCCCGCTCGTGAGGCTGGAGCGTGTCCGTTCGATAGGCATCGAAGACAATGTCCAGCGAGGCGCCTAGAAATGCGACAAGCACAGCATAGGCCGCCAGCCATCCAGGATGAATCTTCGGATTAGTCACGGCCATGAGCCCAAGACCGATGGCGACACAAAGTTGCGTCACGACCATCCATCCGCGACGCCGTCCCAACCAAGGAGGCACCAGGCGATCCATCACCGGAGCCCACAAGAACTTCAGCGTATAGGGCAGGCCGACCAGCGTGAAAATACCGATGGTCTTGAGATCAACCCCTTCGACCGTCAGCCAGGCCTGGAGAGTCCCGGACGTGAGCGCGAGCGGAAGGCCGGATACAAACCCTAACGGCAACATCACGATGAGGCGCCGGTTTAGCAACGCAGCGAAGTTAGATGACTCTGGCGTCACGGTACGCACCCATACGAGAGTGGATCAAATCGGACTCATTGATGTGCAGCAAGGCCCCCAGCTGGAACGCAGAATACCATCGCCGCCCGCCGTGACTGAGCAGAATCAATAAACGTGCGCCCTTGGACAAAGCTCAGAACGAACGGATACCGCGAAGAACTCTCAAGACTCGACATTAGCCGGCTGGCGTGGAAATTAACAGGGTTGTCCGTTGAACAAACACGGCTTGTACCGCGAGATGTCGAAATCGGTATTTTCCTGATAGACCTTCTCGTTGCCGTTGACGCCGTCTTGCTCAGGATCGTTCCACATGGTGTGGTTCCACCAATAGAACAGCGGTTGAGCTTCGGTCTGGTAGACGGGGTTTCCGTAGCTGCTGCGGGAGTATTCTTGAACCAGCCGGGCCGTCACATAGTCGACCTGGCCGTTTCCTCGAAGGGAATAGAGCAAGATAAATAATCGGGCCTCATGGTCATACAGTTCATCCACGCGTGTATTAAGATCAGGTTCTTGAGGAAGAGCATCTGTGCTCCAGCCCGACGCAGGAAGACTCCACAAGGCGCACGCCAGAACAACAATGAGCGCACGACGGCCCATGCCCCTCACTCTTACCCCAAAGACTTGGATGTAATCAGATCCCGCCTCTTACCGGTACGGTACTCACAAGCGACCTTGCCGGAATACGCATCCCCTCCCTATAATGGACTATGGTGACCCGTGCATCTCTACATACGCTCGGCTGCCGGCTGAATCAAGCCGAAACCTCGATACTCGGGGAAGGACTGAGGCGCAAGGGATTCGAGCTTGTCGAGTTCGGTCAACCGACCGACCTTCTTGTGCTCAATACCTGCGCCGTGACAGAGGATGCCGAACGGACATCGCGATACTTGATCAGAAAGACACTGAGGCATTCTCCTCATGCTTTTATCGCCGTGACCGGCTGCTATGCCCAGACGGGACTTGAAAGCCTCAAGCAACAAGTCGGAATTGACCTCATTGTGGGCCACCAATACAAGCTCGACCTACCGGCCTACCTTCCAGCCGCTCACGTCCTACGTAAACGGTCTGCCATGGAAGTGCACCATACAAAAACAATGGCGCGTGGAGACTTCGCTCTGCCGCATTTTGCCGAGCCTGATTCCACCCGCGCGCTGCTCAAGATCCAGGACGGCTGCAGCACCATGTGTAGCTTCTGTATTATTCCGTTCGCAAGGGGGCACGAGCGGAGTCGAACGTTCGCTGATATCCAACGTGAGGTTGAACGCCTCATAGAACGAGGGTATCGGGAAGTCGTGCTGACCGGAGTGAACATCGGTCAATATGATCACCAAGACCGAGACTTCTGCTCGTTACTTCGCTGGTTCGACCAAACGGCGAACCTCGAACGGATCCGCATTTCCTCGATCGAACCTACCACGGTCGACGATGAATTGTTGGATCTCCTCGCCTCGTCGAAAAAACTTTGTCCCTATCTCCATATCCCCTTGCAGAGCGGAGATGACCGGATCTTAGAATCCATGAATCGGCGTCATACAATCAAGACCTATCGCAAGCTCATTGAAACGGCACTCACAAAAATTCCAGACCTTGGTCTTGGGACCGATCTCATGGTCGGATTCCCGGGTGAGACGGACGCGGCATTTCAGAACACCTTAGCCGTTGCAACGGACCTTCCCTTTTCTTATCTCCATGTGTTTCCTTATTCTCCACGGCCCGGAACCGCCGCACTTCGCATGAAGCAACGGGTCTCTTCGGCGACGGTAAAAAAACGAACCAAAATACTATTGGATCTCGATCGTGCCAAGCGACTCACCTTCCACAACAAACAAATTGGGAAGACCGTCTCGGTCTTATTTGAAAAAGGGATTCAAGACGCCTCACGCTTCGGCACGACCCCCAATTTTACGAGAGTGGCGGTGGCAAACTCTGCGGATCTTCAGAGTCGGATCATGCCTGTGACGGTTACCGCTGCAACAGACCGCTGCGCGTTCGGCCATCTCGCCTCCGCCCAACCGCTGAACTCTGCAATGG
Organism: Nitrospira sp. SG-bin1; assembly: GCA_002083365.1. NCBI lineage: Bacteria > Pseudomonadati > Nitrospirota > Nitrospiria > Nitrospirales > Nitrospiraceae > Nitrospira > Nitrospira sp. SG-bin1. The sequence goes on from LVWS01000008.1 coordinate 91,282, forward strand.
CGCTGCTATGAGCCTGAAAATCCTTCCGTACGTCCATATCGAGACCTTCGGCTGCCAGATGAACGAGTCCGATAGTGAACTCGTTCGCTCAATGTTGAAGCAACAAGGCTTCGTCTTCACGGAGGACCGCGAACGTGCCGATGTTGTGTTGGTCAACACCTGCGCCATCAGAGAGAATGCCCACAACAAGATCTATGCCCATCTCTCGGAGTTGAAAGCGGTCAAGAAACAGCGCCCCCTCGTCGTCGGCGTCCTCGGCTGCATGGCTCAGAACTTAAAGAGCGATCTTGCGGACAAGGAACCCATCATTGACGTCTTAGCCGGTCCCGATTCGTACAGACAGCTTCCCTCGTTGCTGACCACTGCACTTGAAGCGCAAGAGCAAGGACTTGCTCGGAAGAGGTTTGCGCTCGATCTCTCCGAGTATGAAACCTATGAAGGGATCCTGCCGGACCGCGACAGCGGCGTGAATGCATGGATTACCGTGATGCGAGGCTGCGATAATTTTTGTTCCTTCTGCGTCGTCCCCTATACCAGAGGCCGTGAACGGTCGCGCGATCCGGAGTCCATTCTGCTTGAAGCCCGTGACGCCGCCGCCCGCGGGTTCAGGCAAATGACGTTGCTCGGTCAGAACGTGAATTCTTATCGCCACGGAGAATGGGACTTTGCCAAACTCATCAGTGCCGTCGCCGACCAACCGGGCATCAAGCGCGTCCGGTTTACCTCTCCGCACCCCAAAGACTTTCCTCCGGCACTGATCGAAGCCATTGCCACACATCCAAGGATTTGCAAACACATCCATCTACCGCTTCAGTCAGGAAGCGACCGAATCCTCGAACTGATGGGGCGGACTTATACCGGAACCGAATACCTGGCACTGGTTGATCGCATTAGGCACGTCGTCCCTGACGTTGTCCTGACCACGGATATCATCTGTGGCTTCTGTTCCGAATCCGAGGACGACTTCCAAGCCACCGCTCGCTTGGTGGAACAGGCCCAGCTTGATTCAGCCTATATCTTCAAATATTCGGAACGGAAAAATACGATCGCGGCGAGGAAATATATCGACGATGTGCCGGAACAGGTGAAGGGCCAGCGGGTGTCCCAGCTGGTTGAGCTCCAACGTACGATCACAGCGGCACGCAACCGCCGATACATCGGCAAAGATATCGAGATTCTGATCGAGGGTGACGCGACCCGCTCATCAACTCAAGCCATGGGGAAAACCGACGGGAATGTCACGGTCGTCTGGGAGAAGAGCACTGGCCATTTTGAACCTGGCACCCTCACGACGAAACATATCTTTGATGCCTCGGCCGCAACTCTGTATGGAAAATGAGAACAAGGGGCACGTGTATAAGCTTCGCGCCTAGGATGTCTGTCTCACTCAACACTGCGGACAATTCTGCACACTCAGCGGTCAAGCTGAACATTTTCTGACGCTTTCCCTAACCGTTTTCTTGTGGTTCCACAGCCGTCCGTTCTCTATGTTCATTCAGTTTTGTCTCGCTTATGACTAGACTTGCCATCGATTGTCCAAACCTTCTCCTCGTTCCGACCAAATCTTTTGATGCTAACCCCATGATTACCAAGGCGCCTCTAGAGCCCTTCTCCCTGGGCGTGACAGCTAGGCTTAACCTCCGACACTGAATTTTATTCGAGATTACTCCTAGGCCTCCAAAGGCAATACCACCCGTTCCTTCCAAAGTGAATAAGGCATGAACTTTGCTCAATTTCGCGTCGATCCGCGATCGTTATCAGGAACTTCTTCGCGTCATGAAGCCCGCTGACTCTGACTCAAAGCCCAATCCCAACCCTTCTGATTCCCGCATCACACTCGAAACGATCATTTCAGTCGGAGTATTCGGATGGTTGACCATCGGCATGGTGTTGATGGGTTTAGGTATCTGGTAGACCGACATTCGAACCACAAGAGATTCGGATGTTTTGTCAAATGGCAAGAACGGCCCCCTCGGTCACAAGACCACATGTGAGGAGATCCCAAATGAATGCTTATCTCAATATCCGCAGTTCTCAATATGTCGGCACATTGATATCGCTCAGCTTGATGGTGGCGGGATGCTCAATGTTTTCCGGAGAAGCCAAGCTTCAGAAAAATGCCAAAGGATCAGTCTACCTCAAGGAAATTGCGGATTGGTCGTTTGAAGCCAATCACCCCGCCACCATCGATCAAATGACGATGCTGAAAATAGTCAAAGGCGTTGTAACGGACGACGTTCAGAAAATGACAGGCAACATGCCCGCCAGTGGCAGCAAGCCGATGAGGGTATTCAGCGATGAAGACGCCGAATTTCTTGCTCCCCTGCTAGCCCAAGGCTTATCGCAAGCGAAACCGGAGCAGATTGTCGGTTTCAAGGTGTCTCCATCGGCAGGGTCAGGCACTGAACCCACAGCGGGCACCCTCTATATGTCCAAAGGATCGATCCATCTGACGATCGCCTCTTCTCAAAACAGGAAGGTCACGGGGTTCACACCTAGTTCTGCCGCCCGTCTTGAAAAGGCTCCCTCGTTCATTGCCTTAGGAAGTGGCGCTATGACGATGATCATCGATCATCAGGCTCTTGCCAAAGGACCGATGCCAGGTTCGCCTGCTGCTGCAAGCGCCTCAAAGGCCGCCCCCGTATCCGCGTCTCAGGCCGCTTCAGTTGCACCATCCGCTATACCGGCACCGATCTCTTCGGCGGCAAAAGTATCGCCGTCACTAGATGATTCGCTGTTAGACCCTCAGGAGTTCCATGGACACAGCCGGAAGGAATTGGGTACGCCGGAATCGGCGTCGGACGAACTGTTGAACAGAAAATTGGATGAACTCCGTCAAGCCCGGGAAGCCAATAAGCTCAAAGACTCCGAGATCGCGATGTTGAAGAAGGAAGCCGCATGGATGAAACAGGAATTGCGTCAGCGCGCAGAAGAAGTCAAAGCGATGAAGGCCAGCAAAACTGTCACCAAATCAATTCCTAAAAAGAAATCGGCAGAGGCCTATCCAACCCGTTGATCGGCCGAGTGATCGATCATTCGACATCGTAGACCTCAGGCTGCAGCAGAACCACCTCTTTGGACAGAGGCTGACGAAAGTTCATGCGACAGTAGCAGGCATACGTCACGTAGGTATCTTGGAGACAGTACTGTGCCAGCTCACGTCCCTGCCTCTTCTCCCACATCTCCGCGACTTGCTCCCCACTGCCTGATTTCGTTTCGACATGCAAAGCTCGAGCTAATACATCAAGTTTGATCCACCCCCTCGTATCCCAATTACTCCAGATGGCCATGGTGTCATAAACCGGTTCGGTACGGAATTTCGCCAGATTGATGTCGAGGCTGGGTTTCACTTGATTGATGATCGACCGCTTTCTAATGAATGGCAGATCGAAGCCTAGTCCGTTATGCGTGATAAACAGAGTCGGACGGTCCAGGGCCAATCTGGCCCAGAATTGACGGAGCAGCTCCCGTTCGTTCGGTCCGTACCAGGCGACGGCGCTGCGTGCTTCCATCTGATCGGAAAATTCGAGCAGACCGATGCAGACAATGCGGCTGAACGTTCCATCGTATGCCGACTTGGCGTATGACTCGTCTTCCGCACGGCGCTGTGCCTCGGCGGCTCCTGCAGAAAAAAGGTCATAGCTAGCTTCCCCTAAAGAAGCATCATGACCGGCGGGAGATTTCCCCGCTAGGCGAGCCCACTCCTCACGTGGGAGTTGAACCGTTTCTATATCCAGCACGACCTTCATCTCGAAGCTCCGAACGCATCGCGACACAAGGACTCGATCACCGTGAAGTCCGCCGGAGGAAACTTAAACTGTATGAGATCGCTGGGATGCACCCATCGGATCTCCTCACAACCGACAGGAACCGGTTCCCCCTCCTCGATGGCACATCGAAAAAAATGTAACTCTATGATTTTATCCAGATAGTCGTGTCGAATGACCCGATATGGGATAGGGAGGTCGATTCGAATGTTTAGCTCTTCAAAGAGTTCCCGTTGCAGACATTCCGTGAGCGATTCGCCTGTTTCCCGCTTTCCACCGGGAAATTCCCAGAAACCGGCTAAGTGGGAACCTAGCTTTCGACGGGCGATGAGGTAGCGACCGTCACGGTGAATGAGTCCTGCCGCCACTTCAATGACCTGCATGATCAGCCTACTACCGTTCACGCGTCACCGGACTGAACGGATATGTCTTACAGAGCGACTTCATCGGACACAGGAGACAATAGGGGTCGCGAGCGGTGCAGACCATCGCTCCGAAGTCCATGAGCGCCTGGTTAAAGTCATACCCCTTCCCCGGCGGAATCAACGCTTCTGACAATTCCCATAACAGCGTCTTCTGTGCTTTGGGCTCACCCCCCGCCACAAATACCCTGTGTAGGACACGAATCACGTTCGTGTCCAGGATGGGTGCATCTTCATTGAAGGCGAAGGAGCGAATTGCCCCGGCCGTATACCGCCCAATCCCTTTGAACGAGAGCAACTCGTCGGCGTCATTGGGTAATTTTCCTCCGTACCGCTCCACTGTCTCGCAAGCGATTCCGTGGAGCCGCTCCGGGCGGATATTATACCCAAGGGGATACCAAGTCTTCTTGACATCGGCGACCGGAGCTTCGGCCAAGTCTTGGAAACTTGGATAACGTGCCAAAAACTCGTGGTACTTGGGGACAACCCGATCAACTTGGGTCTGCTGAAGCATCACCTCTGAGACGAGGATATGATAAGGGTCCGACGTTTTTCGCCAGGGCAAATCACGGCCATGCTCCCCATACCACTTCAAGAGTCTCCGCTGAAACCGACGCTTTGCAGACAGACCTGGGAATACCACCGTACGAGGCTTTTTCTTGTTGGCAGGACGTCGCGCGGGCATGGACAGACCTCTCCTCTCACAGTCTCTCAACCGCGGCATTGTAAAAGTCCCCTCTCATCAAAATCAAATGGACTCCTCAACTCTTTGCGGTGAAGGAATGTTTTACGTCATGTTGATACAGGCGGAGGGTGAGGAAGTTGAAACGGTATAGATCTTGAGACGAGGCTCGTTCTGAAAACTCACTTCGGCTCGCCGCGCCGACCTCTCGTCGCAAAATACACCGAAGACCGTGGCACCACTCCCCGACAGCAGGGCCATCTCAGCCTCTTCAGCCAGAAGTTTCTGCTTGATTTCGTGAAGAACCGGGTGAGCCTTGAACACTGCGGTTTCGAAATCGTTTTCGGCCGCTTGGAGCACCTCTTCCCATGAGAGTTCCGATGCTTGCCGCAACGCCGCATGGATATCCGAAAGAGGTCGTACCCCTGATCGGCTTACGGAGAGTTGTTGATACGCCCACTTTGTTTCGACCGGGAACCCGGGATTGATCAGAACGACCCACCGGCTTCCCTTGATTCGTACCGGAGCGACCTTCTCGCCTCGCCCTTCCACAGTCGCGGAGGGAGCGAAAAAGAAGAAAGGAACATCACTTCCGAGTGTTTGACCGATATGGGCCATTTTCTCGACTGACCACCCTAAGTTTAACAGCTGGTTCAGCCCGACAATGGTCGCCGCGGCATCACTGCTCCCGCCCCCCATCCCCGCTCCCATTGGAATTCGCTTTTTCAGAGTCATATCTAAGCCGACGGTGCGTCCACTCTGTTCGAGGACGGCCGCCGCGGCACGATAAACCAGGTTTGAAAGATCGGTCTTCAGCGAAGGATCGTCGCACTGCAAGATGATGGTCGAATGGTCGGCACGAACGGAAATCGAAAGCTCATCCGCCAGCTGCACCGTCTGCATCAGAGACCAGAGATTGTGATAACCGTCAGGGCGGCGGTCGAGAATGCGAAGGACAAGATTGATCTTCGCGGGCGCGAACACGGTTAGGGAAGCAGGTACGGCGCTCGTTCCAAAAGAAAGGCTAGTCACGACCTCCTTTTATAGCATACTTCTCCAAGCGGTACCGAAACGATCTGGTGTTGAGTCTGAGCATCCGGGCGGCCTTGTTCTTGACCCATTTCGATCGTTCAAGCGCTTTCAGCAACAGATCCTTCTCGATTCCGTTGATAAGTCCTTCAAGGTCCAACCCCTCGTCAGTCAGATCCATAGGCATTACCGGCTGCTGCGGCTGCACTGTGGACCGATGAAGCCATCCACGCACCTCGGCGTCAGTCACCGGTCCTTCAGTCGAAAATGCGACGACCCGTTCGATCAGATTCTCCAACTCACGAACATTGCCGCGCCATTCATGCTCCAGTAGGACGTGCATCGCCTCCGGGCTGATCACGGGCTTGGGCTTCCCGCTTTCCTTCGAAAAACGATCCAAAAAGTGATTGACCAGTAACGGAATATCACCGGTGCGCATGCGCAAAGGCGGAAGCCGGATAGGAATCACATCCAAACGGTAGTACAGGTCCTCTCGAAACGAACCGTCCGCCACTGCTCTCTCGAGATCCTTATTGGTAGCGGCCACCACTCGTACATCGACTTTGATGTCTTGGTTGCCGCCTACCCGTCGAAACTCCCGCTCTTGGATGACCCGGAGCAGCTTCACCTGAATCGTCGGAGTCGTATCGCCGATCTCGTCGAGGAAAATCGTTCCTCCGTTGGCGATCTCGAAAAGCCCCGCTTTATTGGAGATGGCTCCGGTGAATGATCCCTTCATGTGGCCGAACAACTCACTCTCCAGCAATGTTTCCGGGACTGCGCTGCAATTCACGGCCACAAAGGGGAGGGTACTTCTCGCACTGTTGTAATGAATCGCGCGTGCGACCAACTCTTTTCCCGTTCCACTTTCGCCGCAGATAAGGACATTGCTTTTGGAGTCAGCGACCTTCCGCACGACATCGAACACTTTTTGCATCGCCTCGCTCTGGCCGACCAGCTGCGCGAATGACGATTGACTCGCCATTTCCCGTTTGAGAAGCATGTTTTCGGTCGTAAGCCGTCGCTTCTCCAGTGCATTCCGAATGATCAACTGAACTTCGTCGACCTGGAACGGCTTCGTCAGATAGTCGTATGCCCCTTGTTTCATGGCTTCCACGGCGGAATCCGCCGTGGCAAAGGCCGTGATGATCAGCACGACCGTCTCCGGCGAAGCGGACTTGACGGCCTTGAGAACCTCCATGCCGTCGATTTTCGGCATCCGCAAATCGGTGATGACCAGATCAAAGATTTCTCGACTCAACAGCTCGATGGCTTCTTCACCGTCCATGGCAACGGTTACGGCGTATCCAGCCCGCTTGAGCATTATGCTCAACACATCACGCAAGCTTAGCTCGTCGTCAACGACTAGGATCTTTTCCACGGTTCTCTACCCTCGTGCCAAAGTCGCACCCCTGAATCAGCCGTACGAGGCAAGCACACTCCAAATCGTGTTCCTTGCCCTTCCTGACTTTCCACTTTGATCCATCCTCCGTGGAGGTCGACAATGCGATGCACCGCGGCCAGCCCCAATCCTGAGCCTCGCTTTTTGGTGGTAAAGAATGGCAGAAAAATTTTATCGAGATTCTTTCTCGGAATGCCTTCCCCCGTATCGTGGAACGAGACCTCAACCACCTCGGCCTTGCGCCCCGCGACATCGACCTTCCTGCACCCCGTTGCGATCGTCAATTGTCCGCCATTGGGCATGGCATCAAACGCATTGACCGCCAGATTCCAAAACACCTGTTTCATTTGATCCTGATCCACTTGTGCGAGCAACACCCCGGGACACGGTGCTGCCGCAATGGTAAGATTCCCTCTGGCTCGTGCTTCATGTTGTACCAGATCAAGAGTCTCAGCAAGGACTTTGTTTAAATCGTACTCCACCCGATTCAGTGCCGGTGGCCTGGCATATTGGAGAAACTCCGTGATGATGGCATCCAACCGGGTCGCCTCCCGAACCGCGATGTCCATGAGGCGTTGGCTGGTCTCATCGGCGTGGAGATCTTTTCGAAGCATTTGCATCGCGCCGGCCAGTGCTCCCAAAGGATTCCTGATTTCGTGCGCCATCCCTGCCGACATCTCTCCCAAGCTGGCCAACCATTCCTTTCGCCGCATTTCTTCTTCGAGGTCGCGGATCTGAGTCAGATCCTTGAACACTCCAACCAGTCCGGTTTTCTCTCCTCGCTCGTGCAACGGCGCAAGCGTCATGCCGAGAATTAATCGATTACCGTCGGACCGCTTGCACTCTACTTCAAATCGCATGTGGGCGAAGCCCCCTTGCATGGAATCGTCATCTTGCTGGCTGGGATGCCAGTTAAACACTTCGCGCCAGGGACGGCTTTGTACTTGCTCAAAACTGTAACCCGTCGCTTCCTGCGCCGCAGGGTTGAACGACGTAATCTGACCCTTTTCATCGGTCGTAAAGACGCCGCTGCTGATGCTGTGAACGATATTCTCATGGAATGCCTGGAGACGGCTCAGTCCCTGCTCCTTTTCGCGGAGCGCTTGATCTGCCAGCCGAAGCTGATCCGCAAGAGCGCCGCTCAGAAAACCGACGACCAAGAACGAGAGACTATAGACGCCGAATGCATGAAGCGTCTCGGCGGCGCTAAGGTCGGCACGAGGCAACCATCCCCATACTTCCGTGAGACCGTAAAGCTGCACATTGGTCAGAATCCCAAACAGAATGATGCAGAGGCTGGCCGTCAAGAGTCCCACACGTCGACGCGGGACCAAACTCGCGACCGTCACACTGATGACATATAGCACCGCAAACGGACTTTCAATTCCGCCGGTTCTGGCGATCAATACCGTCTCGACCAAGAAATCGATGGCAATCTGAGCCCAGGCGAATTGCACGAAAACATCAGGAGTAGTAAGCCATCGAAACAGGAACGCGTAGAGGATTGTGACCGCATACGTGAAGATGATCAGGGCATAGAATGTTTCAACTCGTTCGCCCTTGGTAACCTGAAACGCGAGGGACAGCCCTAACAGCAGAGTGACGATAACGACTCGCCACCCCATTAACCAGTAGATTCTGGTCTTAATATCGCCCATGGCCCCATGTCAGCGCGACGTGAATAGACGCATACCTGCGTTTATCGAGAAGTGGGGCATGAACTCATATCGAGGTAGGGTCAAATTGGATGCCAACAGCCAGAACCACCCCTTTCTTTATGCGGAGACCCTTCCAATCATTCCCATCCTTATGTCACGAGCTGATTGCCTGAGCCATTGTGAAGATAGGCAGATACATCGCCACCACGATAAATCCGATGACGACTCCCAGAAATACCATCATCATCGGTTCCAATAACGCCGTGAGCGAGGCTACGGCCTGGTCCACCTCATCCTCGTAGAAATCGGCAATTTTCCCTAACATGGCATCGAGCGCACCCGTTGATTCTCCGACCGCGATCATATGCGTCACCATCTTCGGAAAGACCTGACTCTTCGCCAGAGGCTCGGAAATCGTCTTGCCTCCACTGATGCTCACCCTGGCGTTCACAAGCGCTTCTTCGATGATTTTGTTACCCGACGTCTTCGCGCAAATCGTCAAGGCGTCCAACAGAGGAACACCGCTGGTGATAAGCGTCCCCAACGTCCTCGTGAACTTGGCCACCGATGCTTTTCGCACCAAGTCTCCGAACACGGGCAGCTTCAAGATAAACTTGTCGATCTGATACTTCCCATTGGCCGTTGCATAGTATTTTTTGAATGCCACGACTCCAAGAATCACCGCTGCAAGAACGATGTACCAACTCGACTGTGCGAAATTACTCATATCGATCACAAGCTGAGTCGGCCCGGGCAGCGCCATTTTTCCGCCGGACATATCTTTGAACATCTTTTCGAACACCGGAATCACGAAGATCATCAACACAGCGATCACGATGAACGCGATTCCCAAAATGGCCGACGGGTACACCATGGCACTTTTGATCTGGCCCTTCAATTTCATCGCTTTTTCGATATACTTTGAAAGCCGACCAAGAATGGTATCGAGCAACCCTCCGACTTCTCCCGCATGAACCATGTTGACATAGAGGTCGTCGAACACTTTGGGATGTTTGCGAAGAGCGTCTGAAAACGTTGACCCTCCCTCGACCTGCACCTTGATCTCACCCACGGATTTTCTCAGAGCGGCATTCTCAGATTGAGTCGACAGAATTTCTAAACATTGGATTAATGGCAAACCCGCATTGATCATGGTTCCGAATTGCCTGGTGAACACCACTAAATCCTTTTCGCTTACCCCGCCTCCCAGACTGAAGCTGAACCCTTCTTTGGCAGCCTTCTCTTCGAGACTCGTCACCACCACGCTCTGCTTGCGTAGCTGCTCCACGGCTTCATCTCGCGACTTGGCGACGAGTTCGCCTTTTTTCACCGCTCCGGATTTGCTTCGTCCGACATATGCAAAGGTGGCCATAGATTCTCGTCCTGTCGTGGCTGCCAGAACCGGTTAAGGAAAGGCTAAGGCTACGAAGCGAGTCTACTGGGGGGTTAATAACCTGTCAAAAACAATTGAATTATTTACCGAGCCGCAAACGAATGCTGAGGGAAGTGATCATCAGGCAAGCGGTGGAGCGACATTCGTGTCACGATACCCTCGATAGAGGTAATGAAACCCTGAGGCAAGGGTGAATCCAACCATCAGGACGACGAGCGGTGTGAGTAAGGAGCGGTCGATCCCACGCCATGCCCAAAAGACAATCAAGAAGACGTAGCTCAACTGAAGCAAGGTGGTTCCTTTCCCCAAGAATGTGGGAGTAACATTAATGGGCGTGCTCGTGACATGAGCCACTACGGTCCCCAGGAGGAGAATAATGTCCCGGCTCACGACCAAGATGACCAGCCAGGACGGCACTAGATGCAGCATCGCCAGCGAGATGAAACTCGACGTCAGCAGCAACTTGTCTGCTAATGGGTCCAGTAAGGTGCCCAATCGTGTCCGCTGGTTCAGTTTTCTCGCGAGATGACCGTCAATGGCATCCGTCAGTCCGGCGATAAGCAACGTCAGAAGCGCGAACCCATACGAGCCGTAGGTCATGAATCCTATATAGACCGGGATCAAGAGAATTCGAAGGATTGTGAGGCTATTGGGAATGTTCATGGAATGGAAGCTGGACAAGCCTCGGACTGACTGGAGCGATGCATCTTAGTAATCGACGCTACGCTTGTCAACGAGTTGCAGGCTGTACGGATGACCCTCTATAATTCAAGGACGTAGGTTTGAGCGCCAATTGTTATGTCGGAAGGATAAAGAAGCATGAGTACGCTACCACTGATGTTCAAGAAAGAAGGGTTGGTCGAGAAACATCAGCTTGAAGGAGTCGATCCAAGTGATCGATATTTCAACCGCACGATTCTGATCAACCGGGTTCAATCTGGATACTCAGCCAAGATTACGTATGAAGCGTTCGTTGTTGAGAGTCGGTCTCACCCGACCATCGCGGCGGCGGTGAAGGAATTAGTGGAGAAACTCCAAGACTCAGGGTTCACCCGCATGAGAACACGGCCTAACTTCAAGGGAACACGCTATCTCGCCGAAAAGGAAACATGGCTCGACTACCCTGACCGGGCTTAAGTCGCGCCGATGAATTCCTCATACACCAAGTCATGAAGCGCAGGGCGAAACTCTCGGATCGCTTCATTCCTGCTCGAGGGATGCACGCGATTGGAGAGCAAGACGACTTCTAATTTGTGCACAGGATCAATCCAGACGGAAGTCCCCGTATAGCCAAGATGGCCAAACGATCGGGCTGCAAAGTAACGTCCTGCTGAGGATGGTGCTGAAGGTGTATCCCACCCGAGCGCCCAGCTGGAGGATCCTTCCGGTTTCTGCCGCTGGATAAATCTTTGCACCATTGTCGGATCGAGGATGGTCGATCGGCCCTGATAGGCACGCAACCATTCCCCCGAGATCGTCAACACCGCGTCCGCAGTTCCAAATAGCCCGGCATGGCCGGCCTCGCCACCCAGAGCGGCTGCGTTCTGATCGTGCACTTCCCCGCGTAAGAGACGGCCTCGCCATTGATCGAACTCTGTCGGGGCCACACTTCCGACATTGCCTCCTACATCAGCGGAAACCGCAGGGTTCCGATCCGGCAGGATGAATCCGATTTTAGGCTTCCCGAGGGGGCGCACAATATGATCAAGGAAGTAGTCGTTCAGCGATTGGCGGCTGCTTCGCTCGACAATAAGACCGAGTAAGATGAAGCCAAGATCGCTATAGAGGCTGCGCGTATCCCGTTCATACACCGGTGCCTCAGACTGAATGAGGGCGAGTATAGCTTGTTTGGCCCTCTCTCGCTCTTCGGCAGACGAGGGAGTGGTGCCATCCGGACTAAGCCGTTCATAGAACCCACGCCAACCTGGCAGTCCAGACGAATGCGTCAGGAGATGACGAATCGTCGCTGTGCCGAGGAAGGCACCAGCACATTCCGAAAGATGGTCGGCCACGCGGTCATCAAGCCGACAACTGCCTTTCTGCATCAATAGAACAAGCGCCGTGACAGTCGCCAACGGTTTGGTGAGCGACGCCAGATCATAGATCGTGGATGCGCTCACGAGCGACCCTGGAGGAACGGTCGAAAGGAGACCGGCATGAAATCGAAAGACCGGCCTGTCTCCGTGCCGCACGGCCAAGACCGCCCCTGGGAACACCCCATCGGTAACGGCTTGATTGAGTGCTGTTTGGATGATACTGAGATCGGGCATCGGAATGATAATTGAGGGAGACCAGCAGAAGAAACGATCGAGCACTACCCAACGGGGCACCAATAACTGGAAAGGGTCAGCGGGTAGGGCTCGATTCTCCCTCCAGCTTTTCTTCCTGCATGACGCCGTGCTCCTGGTATGCTTCACTTGCTTCCACATCCAACATCCGCTCGAAGGTGTGGAGCGTTGCCCGCATCCGCTCAACCATGAGCAGCCGCTGTTTCTGCAACACTGAAAGGTCTCGTTGGGTGTTTCCCAGCTCGGCTCGCGCTTGTCGGAAAAGTTCGCTGGCTTTCAACTCCGCTTCTTTGACGATCAACTCGGCGTCGCGTTGCGCACTTCGTTTGACATCTTCGGCTAACGACTGCGCCGAGACCAAGGTGGTGGACAAGGTCGCCTCCGTTCGTTTCAGCTCGGCAACCTGCTGCTCAAGCGACAGAACTCGTTCACGCAACGTGGCATTGTCACGGTTCAGGAATTCGACGGTTTGTGCAATTTCTTCCAAAAAACGATTGACCTCTTCACGGTCATAGCCACGAAGCTTGACTTGAAAGACCATCTGTTGAATGTCGAGTGGTGTAATCTTCATGGCATCCCCCCTTGGTTGAATCAATTCATCCGTACCGCGAGATCCTTAATCGACTGTACGACCGCGATCTGCACAAACCAGATGGCCACGATGACGATCAAGGGCGACACATCCACGCCCATACTCCAACCCAATCGCCGTCGGATCGGGGCCAACACCGGTTCGGTGACGCGAGTCAAGAATTGAACGATCGGATTCCACGGATCCGGATTCACCCAAGAAATCAGCGCTCGAGCGATGATAATCCACGTATAGAACGTCAGTGTATAGTCTAGCACCGTAGCGACCGCTAACAGCGTATTTCCGACCACAAACATCAGCTTCCAAGCTCCTGTGACCGTTTCGTGGCGGCCTCGATGGCGTCGATCAGCACGGCCCGGAGGCCTCCCTCTTCCAGCCGATGCAACCCGGCTATCGTCGTTCCGGCTGGAGATGCCACCTGGTCTTTTAGTTGAGCAGGATGCTGTCCGGTTTCTAAGACCATCCGTGCCGCACCTAAAACGGTCTGCGCCGCGAGGAGACTGGCCGTCTCCCGTGGCAACCCCATCTTGACGCCGCCATCCGCCATTGCTTCTATCATGAGAAAAACGTACGCCGGCCCGCTTCCGCTCATCCCAGTCACGGCATCCATGAGACGCTCGTCGACGGGCACGACCCGGCCGACAGATTCAAAGATCCGCCTCGCACATGCCATTTCATGTTCTCCTACTCCCGGACCAATCGCCATGGCCGTCATCCCTTCGCCGACCATCGCCGGGGTATTCGGCATCGCGCGAATCACACGGGCTTGCGGCCCACAAGCCTCAATCATCCGGCTGAGCCGAACTCCGGCCGCCACCGAAATCACAAGTCGTGTTGCCAATACATGTCCGATCTCTTTGAGGACGTCGGCCATGACTTGAGGCTTCACCGCCAGCACGGCGATGTCGCTGGACGCCACCGTCTCCTGATTCCCGGCACCAACCTGAACCCCGTACTGCCTTTTGAGATGATCAAGTCTGGCTGCATCTGGATCAGCCACCTGAATCCCCTCGGGCCTAGCGAGCCCGGAAGAGAGGATTCCACTGATCAATGCTTCCGCCATTCGGCCACCACCCACAAAGGCAACTTTTTGTGTGAGCGCCGGACTAGACATGGCGTGCTCCAAAGATGGCGGTGCCAACACGGACCAGTGTCGCCCCTTCCTCAATGGCCACTTCATAATCGTTGGACATTCCCATCGACAATTCGTCCATCCTCACGCTTCGTAAATCTAATGCCGCGACCTGCTTGGCGAGATCATGGAGTCTGCGGAAATACGGCCTCGTCACATTTGGGTCGGTGCTCAACGGAGGGATTGCCATCAAGCCCTTGATACAGACATGAGAAAGCTGCGCCATCTTTGATATCGATCCTACAAGATCATCGGGGTGAAACCCCGCCTTCGTCGGCTCTCTTCCAATATTCACTTCCAACAGAACATCTTGCCGCCGGTCGGCCTCTCCGGCACGGCGATCGATTTCTTGCGCCAAATCGAGACTATCCACCGAATGAATCAAATCGAATACACCAATGATGGACCGCACCTTCCTTCGCTGTAATTGCCCGATAAAATGCCAGTAAACCGGTGTCCGGGTGAAGGCGGCTATTTTGGGAAGCGCTTCCTGCACACGATTTTCTCCCAGGATGGACAATCCGGCACGGACACCTTCGGCAATGCGTTCGAGCGTCACCGTCTTCGTCGCGGCCACGAGCCGCACAGTACCGCTGGGACGCCCTGCTTTTTCTTCAGCCGATCGAATCTTCGCCAGAACCGATTGGACACGTTGCGCTATGGCTTCTTGGATGAGCGGTTCCATCGTTCTCTCACACAAACCCCGGCCGCTCATTCAGCGAACCGTCATTTTCCCCCATTGTAGCGGAAGAACCTCAGAATTGGCAGAGTCTGACTTATCGTCTCATCGACAACCCGATGGCACTGACCATCGTACCGTTGACTTTGCCTTCCCGCCGATAGGAGAAAAAGAGGTCTTCGTGACAAATCGTGCACAAGTTGACGCTCGTGATGGAGTTCGGAGCCGCTCCGTGGGCGCACGCCTGTTCTTTGACGAGCGCTTTTAGATCAAGGTGTGTTCGTCCGCCTTCCCTCGTCTGAACCACCTTCTTCCACTCCGGAAATTCCCGGCTCAGGCGATCGAGAACCGGCTCATCTACTTCATAGCAGCACACGCCGGCGGATGGACCGATACTGATCCGGACATCACCGAGACAGGAACCAAATTGAGATTGCAAGAGCGCCAGAGTCTTGGGGACAATGCCGGACACGGCTCCACGCCAGCCGGCATGGACGGCGGCCACAACCCTCCGATTGGGGTCATGTATCAGGATCGGAACACAATCGGCCGTTCGCACCGCCACCATGACTCCGGGCTGATCCGTCACCAAGGCATCCCATCCGCCCACAAATCGGTCTGTTGAAGCCAGGGCACGATCCACGACCAGCGCCTCCGTTCCATGGACTTGCTTCACCGACAGCGTCCAGGAAGATGCTGCCGTGCCCGCAATGCCCTTCTTGGGAATCCCCGCTTCAAGGCCAAGGCTCTGGGCATGCCGCCGGGTCCCGAAAAAATGGCGAACCTTACATCCGGCATCCGCGAACGCTGGCATGGTAATCACCGATGCGTTTGTCATACTCACGTTCGGCACCTCAGCATGCGGAATGATCAATCAGTTTGTTTTCGAAGAAACGTCGGCACATCCCATTCATCTTCCGCGGTCAACACCGCCCGGTCCATCGACTCACGCGCGTCGTTCATTCTTCTCAAAAACGTAGGACGATCGAGGTCTTTCATCGGCCGATCGGCTGCCAGAGACGCACCTACGCCTGCCAACATGGAAGGGACCGGCTTAGCGGGTCGATGGGATGCTCTATCGGATCCCATTCCCGAGGATGCAGAATCCTCTTCTCGCTCAAACCCGGTCGCGATCACGGTAATGATGAGCTCCTCGCCCATGTCCGGGTTGATCACTTGACCGACGATGATGTTGGCCTCGGGATCGGCCGTCTGTTGGATAATCGAAGCGGCTTCTTCGATCTCGTGCAAGGACATGCTGGGGCCCCCCGTGATGTTCAGGAGCACGCCACGGGCCCCCTCGACACTTCCTTCTTCAAGGAGAGGGCTGCACATCGCTTTTTGGGCCGCTTCAATCGCTCGATTCGGCCCGTAGGACACGCCCATGCCCATGACCGCCCGTCCGGTGTGTGACATCACGGTGCGGACGTCGGCGAAGTCCACGTTGACATGTCCCGTCGTTGTAATGACGTCGGCAATGCCTTGGATCGCCTGCCGCAACACGTCATCCGCGACTTTGAACGCTTCGAGGAGCGGGGTCGATTTATCGACGATTCCCAGGAGCCGCTGATTCGGGATCACGAGCAATGTATCGACGTGCCGACGCAAGTCGCGGATTCCTTCCTCCGCGTGCTTGTGTCGTCGTTGGCCTTCGTACTGAAACGGTTTCGTGACGACTCCGACCGTGAGGATGCCCATTTCACGGGCGATGCTGGCCACAATAGGGGCGGCTCCGGTACCGGTTCCTCCCCCCATCCCGGCCGTGACAAACACCATGTCGGCCCCTTCCAGACATTCTCGGATGTGCTCCTTGCTCTCAAGCGCCGCATCTCGGCCGATCTCCGGTTTGGCCCCGGCGCCCAATCCCCGGGTTCGCTCCGGACCCAGTTGGATCTTATAGGGTGCCAAGGACCGATCAAGCGCCTGGAGATCCGTGTTGGCCGAGATAAAATCCACCCGTGCGAGTCCGGAGGTGATCATCGTGTTGATCGCGTTGCATCCAGCACCACCGATTCCGATCACCTTAATGCGGACCGGTGACAGCATATCTTCTTGAAATGAGAACATTGGAGCACCTCCTCACAGCGCCTCGCACGACGACCCACCTGCCGCCCGCAAGGGTTTTAAAGGTTAAAAGACCTCCAACACCCGCTTCGTCCACCTACGCATTCTTTCCCAGGTTCCCCCATTGCGAAGCCCGGCCGTTTCTAACTCATCGACATGTCGCCGGCCGTGTATCAGCAGACCGACGCCGGTGGAATGGCTGGGATGGCCGACAATATCGCGTAATCCTCCAATGCCGGATGGTATGCCTCGGCGTGCCGGCAAGTTCAACACCCTCTCGGCGGCATCGGGCATGCCGTCCAACAAGGACGTGCCGCCCGTAATGACCACACCGGCCCCCAGCATCCCTTCATAGCCGGCGCGCACGATTTCCCTGCGCACGAGCTCAAACATCTCATCGACTCGCGGCTCCAAGATTTCGGCGATGTCCCGTCGGGAAAATGTTCGAGCCGGCCGATCTCCAACCGACGGCACTTCGACGACCTGATGCCCGGTCACCAGCTCAGTCCTGGCAATGCCGTACTGGGTCTTGATTTTCTCCGCCTCAGTCTGTGAGGTGAGAAGGCCGATCGCCAAGTCCTTCGTCAAGTTTTGTCCGCCGATGGGAAGGACCGCCGAGTGCCGGATGCTCCCGTCCAGGAAAATGGCGAGATCCG
The DNA here is from genome assembly GCA_002083365.1 of Nitrospira sp. SG-bin1. Lineage (NCBI taxonomy): Bacteria > Pseudomonadati > Nitrospirota > Nitrospiria > Nitrospirales > Nitrospiraceae > Nitrospira > Nitrospira sp. SG-bin1. The sequence continues at coordinate 109,046 of LVWS01000008.1, forward strand.
TTGTCCCTCCTCCCAGGTCCACCATCGCCACGCCGAGTTCCCGCTCCTCTTGGCTCAACACCGCCTCGCTGGACGCCAGGGGCTGGAGAATGATGTCGACCACATCGAGTCCGGCTCGATTGACGCTCTTCACGATGTTTTGGGCGGAGGTCACGGCGCCGGTGATGACATGGACATTAACCTCCAAGCGGTTACCCGATAGGCCCAATGGTTCGCGGACCCCCTCCTGCCCATCCACCATGAACTCCCGCGGTAACACGTGAAGAATCCGACGTTCATGGGGAATCACGGCAAGAGTACGAGCGCTTTCGATGGCCCGGTGGATATCTTCACGAGTCACCTCGGCCCGTTTCAACGCCACAACTCCTTTGCAGTTTTCGGCGGAAATGTGGCTGCCTGCGATGCCGGTGTAGACCGAATTGATCTGGACCGCCGCCATCAACTCCGCTTCTTCGACCGCTTTTTTGATGGATTCGACGGTACTTTCGATATCAACGACGACTCCCTTGCGTAAGCCGCGGGATGGGCTCGATCCGACGCCGATGATGCTGAGCCCTCCGGCGTCGGTCATCTCGGCCACGATCGCACAAATCTTCGTGGTTCCGATGTCGAGTCCGACCAGAATTTGATCCCGTTTCGGCATCGCAATTACCCCCCTTCCCGTACGATGATTCGATTCTCGTACCGGAGGTCCACTTCGCTCACTCCCTGCCCACGACCGTCAAAGTTCAGAGTCTTTATTGTCGGTTTGACGCGTTGGAACCGTTTCCACTGCTCTCCGATCGCTTCCTCCCCGAATTGGAATCGCACACCCTGCACGAATGCGACGAGGTTTACAGGATTTTCGGCATTCACGTGCGGTCGGCCTTTAAACGTTTGCCCCAGCAATTCTGCAAGCTCGATGCCCGACGCGACGATTTTCTTCACCGACTCAGTCCCTTCTAACAAACGCCTGCTGTCAATCCCCGTCACGAGAGGCAACGCATCATCATCGGTCTGACCGAGCCTGGTCAGCACATGCCCTTCCCCGTCGGTCAGAAAATTTTGGGCATCGGCACGAACGACGGCGGCAGGGACCCGCTCGACCAGGGATATGTGTAACTCATGAAACGGCACACGAGTCACTTCGACCTCTTTGACCCAGGGATGAGACTCCAGCTGCTCCTTTATCACTTTTGTGACGATATGATGGAGTCCGGTGCCCGGCTTCACCTGTGCCAGGTCGAGCACGCTCTGTTTATCGATGTGGCGGAGTCCCTCGACCGAGATGATTTTGATCTCCAACAACGTTTGCAGCGCAGGCCCTGAATATTTCACGCCCATGACGATGAGCCCTATCACGAATATCAGGCCAATCGTCACACCGGCCAATCGGGCAAGAGCCTTTCGTCTGGCTCTTTTAGCCCTGCTGCTCTCCTTGACCGCTCGCTCTCCGTGCGGATCCTTCCACTGATTCTTTCGTGGCTCCGCCGGTGGAGGTCGCCGCCTTCTCCCCAAGAATCGCATCACTCACCCTTTCGGGACACCCGTGCAAAGCGACTCGCACGATCGAGTGCCGACTGTAAAATCCGTTCCACTAAATCGTCATAGGCAATTCCCGCCTGAGCCGCAGCCATAGGCAGCAGACTCGTCTCCGTCATCCCAGGAACCGTATTGATCTCCAGCACATAGGGCCGGCCTCTCGGAGTGATACGAAAATCGACACGAGCCGCTCCCTCGCACCCCAGCACCTCGTAGGATCGTCTCGCCAATTCACTGATGTGACGAACCACCTTGGGAGGAAGCGGAGCAGGGCAAAGATACCGAGTCCTCCCCTTTTGGTACTTGGCCGAGAAGTCGTAAAAACCATCGGGTGCCACGATCTCAATGGGAGGGAGAACAGTGAGACCTTCCGCCGCTGTTCCCAGGATGGAAAGGGTCGCTTCATGTCCGGGAATGTAACTCTCAACCATGGCTTCCGGATCATACCGATGTGCAAGGGCGAGGGCGTCCTTCCACTGGCCGCGACGACGGACGATCGTCACCCCGATCGTAGAACCCTGGGAAACCGGTTTGACCACGATCGGTAATTTCAGTTTTGTTTGTCTCAGAACCTTGGCGAGCGACAGTCCGTCGCATTCCCGCACAACGGTTCCGGCCGGGAGCGGAATACCATGTGCGGCTAACAACGTTTTAGTGGCCGCCTTATGCATACCCACCGCGCTCGCCCGCACACCGGATCCCGTGTACGGAATACCCAACGTCTCGAGAAATCCCTGGACGATACCATCCTCACCGCCCGATCCATGCAGGGAGAGAAAGGCAATGGCGACTTTCTGATCCTCCAAATCACGATGCAGATGATCGGTGACATCGATGGCCACCGCATCGTATCCTCGGCGAATCAGCGCCTGATGGACGGCCTGACCGGTCTTCAGTGAAATGTCTCGTTCCGAAGAACGTCCTCCCATGAGCACGCCGATCCGGGCATTTGTTAGTCGACCCATGGTAACGACGATTCCCTTTCGCTACGCTTCACCCACGACCTTCAATTCCAGTTCTAATTTAATCCCCATCTTTCTGACAATTTGAGCGCGCACCCTCTTGATCAGTGAAAGCACGTCAGTGGCACTGGCATGCCCTTGGTTCACGATAAAATTGGCATGCTTGGTCGACACCTGTGCATCACCGACCGAGAGTCCTTTGAGTCCTGCCGCTTCAACGACTCGTCCGGCCGAGTCGTTCCGCGGATTCTTGAACACACAGCCGGCGCTCGGTAATGTAAGCGGCTGCGTATCACGGCGGTAATGGAGATAGTCTTTCACGACCTTTTCGATATCCGCCCGCACTCCCGGCCTCAGCTGCATCCATACTCCGACCACAACCCCGGATGGCATGGTGGCTCGACGATATCCAAATTCGATCGCTTTCGACGGACAGTCGATGAGGGCGCCTTCCGGCGACACAATCCGAACGGCTTTCACCGAGTCCTTCATTTCACCCAGTCGTGTCCCTGCGTTCATCACGACACAGCCTGCGACAGTACCGGGAATACCGGCCGCCCACTCCAACCCCGCCAAAGACCGGCGCATGGCGTGGCCGATGAGCGTCGGCATGCCGACGCCTCCTTCGGCGTACAGTACGGCTCCCGGTTCTTCCTTGATTGCGCGCAACTTTGCCAAACTGACCACCACGCCTCGAATGCCTTTGTCCCGCACGAGGAGATTGGTGCCGCCCAACACAAAAAGCGGCAGTTTCTGTTCGTGCGCCTGCTTGGCCAGACGAACGACATCCTCCACATCTGCCGGCTCCACCAATACATCGGCCGGACCGCCGATACGGAACGACGTATACTCTTTAAGCGGGGCATTGAAACGAACCTCTCCTCGAACGCCGGCCACGGCAGACTCTAGTCTGCATGGTGTCCGCATTGATCGTCCCTTCGTTCCATCCGTTCGAGTCCGACGATTCATGAGCCATCACGCAAACTTGAGCCGTGCAAGAATCCCGGTCCCGGCCTTCCAGATATCACCCGCACCCAACGTCAGTACGAGGTCGCCCGGCCTTAAGTGCGGTAACACTTGGTCGGGCATGGTTTCCTTGCGCTCGATAAACGTCACCGATGGATGCCCCGCCGCCTTGATCGTTTCGGCGAGGTTGGCTCCGGACACACCCGGTATCGGTTGCTCACCCGCCGGATAGATGTCCGTCATGAAGAGCATATCGGCGTGGTCAAAGGCATGGGCAAACTCTCCGATGCAATCCCTCGTCCGGCTGTATCGATGCGGCTGGAACAGGACGACCAATCGACGGTCCCAGCCCTGCTTGGCGGCGGCGAGCGTCGCTTTCACTTCGGTGGGATGGTGACCATAATCGTCGACCACCATGATTCCATCCGCTTCTCCGCGCAGATGAAATCGCCGTTCGACGCCCGTGAAGGCCGCCAATCCTTTGCGAATCAGGTCGACGGGAATCTCCAACTCGATGCCGATGGCGATGGCCGCCAAGGCATTGGACACGTTATGAGTGCCCGGCACCGCTAATCGGAAGGGGCCAAGATTTTTTTCACGGAAGTGTGCCCGGAACTCGGCACCCCATTGCTTCAGACTGATATCGGTTGCCTTGAAATCAGGCGATACCCCATTTCGATCGCGAAGCCCATAGGTGTGGTACCGCTTCACGAGACGAGGGAACAGTGCGGCCAAATGATCGTCATCGGCACACAAGACCGCCAACCCATAGAACGGGATCTTGTTGATGAACTCCAGGAAGCTTTCATTGATCCGTTCCATCGACCCGTAATGATCAAGATGCTCGCGGTCCAAATTGGTCACCGCGACGATGGTCGGAGAGAGACGAAGAAACGATCCGTCGCTTTCATCTGCCTCCGCCACAAGTAAGTCGCCACGCCCGAGCCGCGCGTGGCTGCCCAAGGCATTGACCTTGCCGCCGATCACCATTGTGGGATCAAGGCCACCCTGCGCCAACACGTTCGCAACCATCGATGTCGTGGTGGTCTTGCCATGGGCCCCCGCAATGGCCACCCCGAACTTCAGGCGCATCAGTTCCGCCAACATCTCCGCCCGAGGAATCACGGGAATCTGCTTGGCCTTTGCCGCCACGACCTCGGGATTACCGGCCGCTACGGCGGAAGAGATCACCACGACTTGCGCGTCTCCCACATTGGATTCCTGATGACCAATGAAAACCTTCCCACCGAGTTCTTCCAGCCGCTTCGTCGTCTCCGATGCGTGCAGGTCCGAACCGGTCACTTTGTAGCCCATCGTGAGAAGGACTTCGGCGATGCCGCTCATCCCGGCCCCTCCGATTCCAACCAGATGAATCAGTTGTATTTTTCGAAAGAGCGTCATACGGCTGAACCTTTGTCGTCCTGTGGCAATCTGTGATTGAATCCCTCGTTCCCCACCAACATTAGCCTCCGGCCGCTCGAGTAGATTGGTTGATGTCATGTGTCACTCCCATGAGCGCGTAACATTCACCGACGATCACTTCGCCGGCATCGATTCGTCTCATCTCCAAACTCTTCTGCTGCATCTTCTCCAACCGCTGCGGGTCCGATAACACGGCTTCGATGATTTCACCCAGTTTCACTCCGGTAAGATCCGCTTGCGGAAGAACAATGGCACCTCCCGCCGTTTCCATTGCCCGTGCGTTCTTCATCTGGTGGTCATAGATAGCCGTCGGCAGGGGAATGAGAATCGCAGCCTTCCCACAGGCCGTCAATTCGGCGATCGTCATGGCCCCGGCGCGAGCCACCACTAGATCTGCGGTCCGCAGGACCGCAGGCATGTCATAGAGAAAGGGTACGACCTTGGCTTGGACACCGAGCGTCCGATACCCCTCACTGACTCGCTCGAAATCTCCCTCCCCGGTCTGATGCGTGATGGACAGACCGGGAAGCCGTTGACTCAATGTTGACAACCCTTCCAACACCGCACTGTTGATGGCCTTGGCACCCTGGCTTCCGCCGAAAATCAGCAGGTGCTTGCCATGCTGCTTGGTCGCCGTATTGCGGTCCGGCTGCATTAAGAACTGTTGCCGAATCGGTGTGCCGACGACACGCACCTTCTTCCGGTCAAACGAAATCCCGGCCGACTCAAATGCCAAAAAAATCCGCTGGGCCAACGGCGCGACAACCTTGTTCGCTAAGCCGGGATAGGCATTCGGCTCCAGGATCACGCGGGCAATTCCTTTCATGGCCGCGGCCGCCACCATGCTCGGACTCGTATAACCTCCTACGCCGATCACCAGATCAGCCTGCCTCCGCTCCAGGATTTTCAGGGATTGCCAAATTCCGATTGGCACGGAAAGCGCACCTTGCAGCACCTCCAGCAATCCCTTCCCCATCACCGGCTTGGCGGTGATCAACTCCAATTCAAATCCCTCGTGAGCAAGGACCCTCGACTCGATCCCGCGCGCAGTCCCCACAAAGAGAATCTTCGTGGACGGGTTGCGTCGCAGAAACTCTCGAGCCAGCGCGACAGCCGGATAGAGATGCCCACCGGTCCCCCCCGCGGCGATCACAATCGTCATTGCCGATCCGCCCAGCCGCGTCCGTGCTGCTGTCTCGTCTCTTCACGTCCGGCCTGTCGATCTCGCGAGATGTTCAACAAAATTCCGACTCCCGTCAGGCTGATCACCAAGGAGGATCCGCCGTAACTGACGAACGGCAACGTGAGTCCCTTGGTCGGCAACAACCCCGTCACGACACAAGCATTGATCAACGCTTGGATACCGATCAGTGTCGTGATGCCGATTCCCAAATAGCGGCCGAACGGCATTCGCGCTCTGGTGGAAATCTGGAACCCCCGGATCACGAAGAGCACGAAGCACAAAACGATGATCCCCGCTCCGACAAACCCGAGCTCTTCGCCGACGAGCGCCAGCACAAAGTCCGTATGCGCCTCGGGAAGAAAGAACAGTTTCTGCTTGCTTTCCCCCAATCCGACACCGAAGAGTCCCCCGCTGCCGAACGCCAAGAAGGATTGTGTAATCTGGAATCCCGTATCCGACGCATCCCTCCACGGTTCCAGGAACGCCATGAAGCGCTGACGGCGGTAGCTGGATGTTAGGACAAGCGCCAGCCCGATCGGCACGGCCGATAACGCCAGCGTGGAGAGGTGAGACAGGCGCGCGCCCCCGACGAACAACAGTCCTCCCGTCACCAGACCCAGCACCACCGCAGTTCCCAAATCGGGTTCCAAAAGAATCAACCCGCTGATAAGCCCGATGATGAGCAGCACGGGCAGCACGCCGGTGGAGAATTGCTGAAGCCGTCCATCTTTTTTCGTCATGTACGCAGCCAGATACATCACGCCGATCAACTTCGCCATCTCGGCCGGCTGAATTGAAATGGGCCCCAGCCGTAACCAACGCCGGGCCCCGTTGGCGGCGACGCCGATTGACGGGATGAGGACCACCACCAGCAACATGATGACGAGACCGATGAGCGGAATCGCCAGACGTTTCCACCAGATGTAATCGATCCGAGACACCGCATGCAGCAACACCAAGCCGAACATCAACCACGCCAATTGCCGCTTCAAGTAGTACCAGGAGTCGTGAAATCGATTGCCTGCCACCACGGCACTCGCGCTGAAGACCATCACAAGACCGACCAGCGCCAGCGTGATGGTCACGAACAGCAGGATATGATCCATCCCCACCCGCTTCGGGGCGCGCGGGCTCACGGTGGGCCATGGCAAGGCCAGGGTCCCTGCAGATCTCTGTGGCATCTTCCTGCGTCAATGCTCCTCTGCTTTGCCAACGGCTATGCCGGCAAGGATTGTACGAGGGCCTTAAACTGCCGCCCTCGATCCTGATAATCGGCAAACATGTCGAAACTCGCGCAGGCGGGCGACAACAACACCACGTCACCCGCACAGGCTCCCGACGCGGCCGACTCAACCGCCTGCTTCAATGTGGCGGCCCGTTCGACCGCCTGATAGCCTTCCATTACTTTCGCAATCAGCGGCGCTGCTTCGCCGATCAAAATGAGCCGCTTCACTCGCCGACGAATCGCGGGAGTCAACCGAGAAAAATCTCCTCCCTTGTCTCGTCCGCCGGCGATCAACCAGATCGGCTGGTCGATACTTTCCAATGCTTTGAGTGTCGCGTCCACGTTGGTGCCCTTGGAGTCGTTGATGAACCGCACCCCGCGCCGCTCACGAACGATCTCCAACGCATGCTCCAAGCCCGGAAACTCTCTAAGGACCTGACGAACGGCGCTGAGAGAGCACCCGCTCAAGAGGGCATAGGTTGCCGCCACCATCGCATTTTCGACGTTGTGATTGCCGATGATTTTGACTTCTTCCTTCGCACAGATCGCTTGAGTCTGACCCGTAACGGTCGTCATGATATGATCGCGATCGAGATAGGTGCCTCCTGCCAGATCGGACGGTAAGGTCGGGGTCTTCGTGAAACCCAGTACGCGAGCCTTTGCGTTCCGCCGTAAAGGAGCCACCCGCGAATCGTCGAGATTGAAGAGGGCATAATCGGATGGAGTTTGGTTCTCGAATATTCTGTTCTTGGCCGCAATGTATTCGTCTATCGACTCATAACGATCCTGATGATCCACCGTTACGTTGAGAATCGAGGCAATCCACGGATGAAACTGCTCAATGGTTTCCAACTGAAAGCTGGATACCTCCACCACCAAGGCATCGTACGGACATGGGCGCCCCATCTTCATGACTTGCAGCGATTGCACCGCGGCCTCGCTGATCGCCGTGCCCAAGTTACCGCCGACAAATACTCGTTTCCCGCTCGCTTCCAACATCTTTCCGATCAGCGTCACCGTGGTGCTCTTTCCGTTCGTACCGGTGACGGCCAGGATCGGAGCGGAAAGAAATCTTGAAGCCAGGTCCAGTTCACTGATGACCTTCACCCCTCGGCGACGAACTCGTTCAAGGGCTTCCAATCGATAGGGAACTCCAGGGCTAATGACCACGAGTTCTGCCTGGTCCAGCGCCGACTCATAATCACTCCCCAACACGAAGCAGGTTGCTGTCTGATCCAGCGAGCCAAGCACCCGGAGCAACTCTCCTCGATCTTTCCGATCGGCCACCGTCACCACCGCCCCGGCCTCCTGCAAGAGGCGGACAGCGGCGACACCGCTCCGGGCCAGCCCCACGACGGTGACGCGAGCACCCGTCAACTGTGTGTCAAGTCCCACCATTTCCTTACCTCAACTTGAGCGTGCTCAAGCTCAAGAGCGCCAGCAAAATGGCGATGATCCAGAGGCGCACGACCACCTTGGGCTCCTCCCATCCCTTCATCTCAAAATGGTGGTGAATCGGAGCCATGAGAAAGATCCGCTTCCCTCTGGATTTGTATGAAGCGACTTGAAAAATGACCGACACGGCTTCGATCACGAAGACACCGCCGACCAGCAGCAACAACAACTCATGCTTGCTGATGACCGCCACGGTCCCCAGCGCCGCTCCGAGCGGGAGCGACCCTACATCTCCCATGAAGACCGAGGCCGGGTACGTGTTGTACCAAAGAAACCCAAGACTCGATCCCAGGATGGCCGCCGTAAAGACCGCCAATTCCCCGGCTCCGTCGATGTGGGGGATGAGGAGATATTCCGACATCAATCGGTGACCCGTGACGTAAGCCACCACGGTGTACGCCAATGCCGCGACCATCACCGGGCCGATGGCCAATCCATCGAGACCATCGGTGAGGTTCACGGCATTGGAACTTCCGACGATGACCAGAATGGCAAAGACCACATAAAACCATCCCAAGTCCGGCATGAAATTCTTGAAAAACGGCACGCTCAACTTCGTGTTGTAGCCGGGCAACGAGTACAGAATCATCGCGACGATGAGCGCCACGGCTATCTGAGCCGTGAACTTTTGCGACGCCGAAAGCCCTTTCGACCGAGCCTTGATGAACTTGAGATAGTCGTCCGCAAACCCAATCGCACAAAATCCCAGCGTCGCGGCAAGCACCAGCCAAATGTGAGGCCGTGAGATGTCGGCCCAAAGCAACGTGGACAGTGTGACCGCGAAGATAATGAGGATGCCTCCCATCGTAGGGGTTCCACTTTTGGCCAGATGTCGCTTCGGGCCGTCGTCGCGTATTTGTTGCCCCAGCTTGATCTCTTGAAGCTTGCGAATCACCCACGGCGCAAGCACGAAGGCGATCAGGAACGCCGTGACGGCGGCGTAGATGATGCGAAAGCTCTGATACCGAAAGACGTTCAGAAACGAGAACTCTTTATGGAGCGGATAGAGCCAGATATACAGCATAGTCTGAAAGACCGTTACGAAGCCTTCTTCTTCGTGCGCGTAGCTCCTAGGACTGCCTCAGCAACCAGTTCTAATTTCATCCCACGCGACGCTTTGATCAGCACGGCATCACCGGGTTTTACGAGCATTTTCATGGCGGTAGCGGCGGCGCGTGCATCCGGCACTTCAAGAATACATGATGGATTTAGCCCCGCCTGCTTCGCACCCTTGGCTAGGCTTCGCCCTAATACGCCACAAGCGATGAGCCGATCGATGCCCTGGCGCGCCAAGAATCCGCCGACTTCCTCGTGCATTTGAGCGGCATTCGGACCGAGCTCCAGCATATCCCCCAGCACGGCGATTTTCTTTCGCTTGGCTCCCGTTTGCGCGAGCAATTGCACCGCCGCTTTCATGGAGGCAGGATTGGCATTGTAGCAGTCGATGATCAACTTCACGCCTTGTTTGACGATCATTTGCGACCGCATGGCAGCCGGCCTGAACCGGGACAGTCCTTGAGCGATCACCCCTCCGGGAAAGCCGAGGGCCGAACCGACCGCCCCTGCAGCCAACGCATTGACGATGTTGTGTTCTCCCTGAACTCGAATATGGACAGCGGTGGAACGTGCCGTTCCTGGAAGCAGAAGACGAAAGGTCGCCCCCTGGCGCCCGTCTGATTTCACGTCCATTGCGCGGACGTCGGCCTTTGATGAAAAGCCGAACGATACCACCCGACATCGAGCGCGCGCCGCGAGATAGTCGTAATACGAATCGTCCGCATTCAGGATGGCCGTCCCATCATGAGGAAGAAAATCGAGCAATTCCGCCTTCGCCTGAGCCGATACCTCCATCGTCCCGAAGAACTCCAAATGGTCCGGACCGATGTTCGTAATGATCCCGATCGTGGGCCTCGCTATTTCACAGAGCCTCGCGGTCTGGCCGATATTGTCGACTCCCATCTCGATGACCGCTGCCTTGTGTCGATCGCCGAGATGGAGCAATGTCTGTGGAACTCCTACGCGGTTGTTCAGGTTACCCTCGGTCTTGAGGATCTTCCAGCGACGGGCCATGATACCGGCGACCATTTCCTTCGTCGTCGTCTTGCCGTTGCTCCCCGTGACTGCGACGACCGGAATATGGAACCGGCTTCGGTGGTATGCGGCCAGTTGCTGATACGCCCGGAGTGGATCGCTGACGCCGAGAAGAATCGGCCGGATCGGCTTCGAGCCCCGCTTCACGGTCAGCCCCGACACATCGAAGGAATCGAGTACGATCGCTCCGACGGCGCCGCGGGACAGCGCCGTCGCCACAAACTCGTGGCCGTCGAATCGATCTCCTCGCAACGCGATAAAGAAGTCTCCAGGTCGAAGAGACCGAGTATCGAGACTGATTCGCCGGATACGGTGTTTTGCTCCTCCGGCCCCATCACCGGCCAAGACTCTCGCGCCGATCACTTCCCGCACTTCATCGACGGTAAACAGCGTCATCTGGATGCTTCCGTGCACCGACTAGCCCATCCTTTGGCTAGACGCGGGTCCCGAGTCGCTCGATGGCGTCGCGTGCCACCTCACGATCGTCGAAATGAATCTTCTTTGTACCAAGGATCTGGTAGTCTTCATGCCCTTTGCCGGCGATCAATACCATGTCCGCACGCTGAGCTTCCCGCACCGCTTCTTCGATGGCCTCCCGCCGATCAGGCACCTTTCGATACTGTACATGTGGCCGTTGCCGGAGCGCCTCGAGCACTCCGACTTCGACTTGATCGATGATCGAGAGGGGGTCTTCGGTTCTGGGATTGTCCGAGGTCAATATCACGACATCGCTGTAATGCACGGCCGCTTCCCCCATCCTCGGCCTCTTCCCCCGATCGCGATCTCCGCCACACCCAAAGACAGTGATGATGCGTCCGGTTTTCAGCGCTTGTGCCGCCGTCAACAATCGGACCAAGGCGTCTTCGGTGTGGGCATAGTCTACAGCCACCGTAAACGGTTGGCCCGCCATCACCCTTTCGAACCGTCCCGGCACGTTCATGACCTTCGCCACCGCCTGACGAATCTGCTCTGGCGTAGCTCCTTCGTGGAGCGCGACCCCGATGGCAGCGAGCAAATTATAGACATTGTGTTCACCCACAAGATGACTCTCGATCGGAAAGCTTCCGGCCGGCGTCGCCGCGATAAAGGTGGTCCCTTGAAGAGACAGTCGCACCGCTTCAGCACGCAGATCCGCCTTGGCCTTCAGCGCATAGGTCCACACGGGCGCAGGACACAGCCCGACGATACGTTTCCCATAGGGGTCATCGATATTGACGATCCCCCGTTTATTCGACTTGCGCCCTCCCTTCAATCCTGTAAAAAGTTTCAGTTTCGCCTCAAAGTACTCTTCCATGGTCTTGTGGAAATCAAGATGATCCTGAGTCAGATTCGAAAAGACCGCCACGTCATATTCGCATCCACTCGTGCGATCCTGCGCCAGGGCGTGAGAAGACACTTCCATCACGGCAGTGGCGCACCCGCCGGCTACCATTTCGGCAAGCAGCCGTTGCAGTTCAAGAGAACCAGGCGTCGTGTGTGTCGCCGGTATCGTCCGCGCACCGATTTGATATGCGACGGTTCCAATCAACCCTACGGATCGCCCAAGCGCTTCCAACAGCGCTTTGCAGACATAGCTCGTGGTGGTTTTTCCATTGGTCCCCGTCACGCCGATCATTCGAAGATGCGACGATGGGTCTCCATAAAAATGACTCGCCAGCAGACCGAGTGCCTTTCTGGAGTCGTCAACGCGGACGAACGGAAGACGCACCCCAGTGACCGGCTCCTGCGACACCAACGCGGCTATCCCCCCCCTAATTGCCACCGGAATAAAGTCATGACCATCGACCCGCTCGCCTTTCACGGCGACAAAGAGGCTGTGGGGAGAGGCGGCTCGAGAATCGTCGGTGATTGCACCAACCGACACACCCATGTCCCCCTGACAATCAAGGATCTTCACCCGTTCGTCTAACCCCTGAAGCAGAGTTGCCAAGGTCATCGGCATTGTTCAAGTACGCTTACGGCCTCCGGGAGGCCATCGCCACCGTGATAGGCGCATTCGACGATGGCACGCCCAAGTAGCTTAACACCTGTTCCCCAACGCGACTGAACACCGGAGCGGCCACCGCCCCGCCCGACACCTCACCTTGAGGTTCATCGATGACCACAATCATGGCAAGCTGAGGGTTGTCGGCCGGTACATAGCCCGCAAAAGACGCGACAAACCGAGTGGCGGAATAGGTTCCGGTCCGGGGGTCGATCTTTTGAGCGGTACCGGTTTTCCCGGCCACACGGAACCCTGGAATAGCCGCCTTCGTCCCGGTGCCGTCCGTGACGACACCTTCAAGAATCTTCGTCACACTGCGAGCCGTTTCCGGAGAAACAACTCGCCGCTTGGTTTGAGGAGGCACCTGCCTCACGATATGGCCATCAGCGTCTCGTATTTCTGAAACTACGTAAGGTTTCATCAATACACCTCCGCGGGCGATGGCTGCCACGGCGGATACCATTTGAAGCGGCGTAACCCCGATTTCTTGCCCCATAGAGATAGAGGCGACTGAACGACGCCCCCAGTCTTTTGGATTTCTAACCAATCCGATGCCTTCCCCAGGAAGGTCGATCTCCGTCCGCTGGCCGAAGCCGAATGCCTGGAGATATCGATAGAGCCTCTGCTCTCCCAACGCCATACCGGTCTTCGCCGCCCCGATGTTACTCGACTTCTGAATCACCTGAGCAAACGAGACCCATCCCAGTCGCTCATGATCATGAATCACGGTATTGGCGACCGTCATCTGGCCATGTTCCCCAAAGACCATCGTATTGGGCCTGACCACCCGTTCCTCGATGGCGGCGGCAGCCATCATTGCCTTCATCGTCGACCCGGGCTCATACGCATCTGTCAGCGCCCTGTTTCGCCAGCGATCAGGACTGAGCGCCGACACGGCATTGGGATCGAATCGGGGACTCACTGCCATAGCCAACACCGCGCCGGTCTTTGGATCAAGCAGTATTATTGTTCCCGACTTGGCCTGCGCACGACTTACCGCATTCTCGAGCTCCCTCTCGGCGATCGACTGAATCACCTCATCAATCGTTAGCGCGAGGCTATGGCCGGGCGTCGGATTCCGTTCCGCCATCCCCTTGGGGAACACCGTTCGCCCGAACGCATCGCGCTGCAGCACCATCATCCGCTTTTCGCCGCGCAAGTACGAGTCGTAGCGATGCTCCACACCTTCCAAGCCCTCACCATCCATTCCCGAAAAGCCCAACACATGAGCGAGGAGCGGACCTTTGGGGTAAAATCGCCTCCCCTCCATCACAACCCCGATTCCATCCAGCGACAGAAGATCGAGCCGACGCCCCTGCTCCGGATCCAGCTTCCGAGCCAACCACACGAAACTCCGGTCCTGTCGAAGTTTTCGTTCCAACTCCTCGGTTCTCACATGCAGAATCTGTGATAACTGCCGGGCGGTCTTGAGTGGGCTCTCCAATGTCGTCGGGACTCCGAATACGGACGGTACCTCCACATTCATGGCGAGAATCTTGCCATGCCGGTCGACGATCGTACCGCGCGCCCCTTCCAGCGATACCGTCTTTTGATGTTGCCGATCCGCCTTGACCGAGAGTTCAGCCGCTTGCCACACTTGTAAGGTGGCGAGGCGGAATAGCACCACGCCAAAACCGCCGAGCAGCAACAGCAAGAGGACGTACCGACGACCGCGCGAGAGAGAACCGGCCACTAGAACCTCCCGCTGGGAAGATCATTCTTGGCGACTTTCAGTTCAACCAACGCGACATCGGAAGGACGAACGCCACTTGGCTTGGACTGGACCACAATGAGCTGCCCTTGCTGAGGGGGACTCATGCCGAGCTTTTCAGCGGCCAATTTCGCGATCCGGTCGGAGGCACTCAATGCGGAAAATTTGACGCGGAGCTCATCCCGCTGACGTTCCAGCGCCGTCTTGTCACGTTTCAACCGCTCGATGTGATAGCCGATCCGCACCACATCGACGCGTTCCCAAACAAATACAAACACGAGACAGAGTCCTACAAAAACAGCGACGGCCTTCATAAAAACCCCATGCTCGGTTGACGTTCAGCGACTCGTAATTTGGCGCTCCGCGATCGGGGATTCGCTTCGCACTCGGCTTGGGAGGGGAGGATCGGTTTCTTGGTGAGTATCGACAAGGCGGCGGCATGCCCTTGCGAGAGGGAGCGGAACGTATGCTTGACGATACGATCCTCGAGGGAATGAAAGGAGATCGCGCAGATCCTCCCACCTGAGGCCAGCACTTCGGCGGCATCTCGAAGCGACGACTCCAACCAGTCAAGTTCCTGATTCACCGCAATGCGAAGCGCTTGAAACGTCCTCGTGGCACAATGAATCCGTCCGTGGCGATAAGACGCCGGCACGGATCGGGCGATAATCGAAACGAGTGCACCTGTCGTCTGGATGGGACGGCGCTGTCTTTCTTGTACGATTGCTCGAGCAATTCGCCTGGCATATCGTTCTTCTCCATACTGAAAGAATATGTCCGCGAGATCGTGTTCAGGACTGCTGTTCACTAGATCGGCGGCGGTTTGTCCGATGGCTTGATCCATACGCATATCCAGCGGACCTTCTCGTTGAAAGCTGAACCCCCGTGAGGGATCGTCCAGCTGTGGAGATGAAACCCCGAAATCAAAAAGCACACCGTCGACCGTCGAGACACCCGTTTCAGCAAGGTGCGACTTTAGATTTCGGAAATTTGCTTGGCGCAACACTATACGATCTCCGAATCGAATCAATCGCCGCCGACAGAACTCAATGGCTTGAGAATCCCGATCCAAGCCCACAATCTTTGTTCCAGGGGGGCTAGAGGTTAAGAGCATTTCCGCATGCCCACCATACCCCACCGTACAATCCAAAATAGTTGTAGATCGCCCAGAGATGAGCCAAGAACAAACTTCTGGACCGAGTACTGGAATATGTAGGTTTTCATTAGCAATATTTTCCCCCACATACCTCCACTTCCACCCAC